>JAYGDV010000437.1:0-2378 GCA_046582735.1 Planctomycetota bacterium | reverse complement strand
GTTCCTTGCTGTGGCTGCCTGACATTGACACCTGGGAGGATATGAACCCATCGATTGAAGAACTCATTAGCGGAGTCGACCTCGCCTTCCTCGACGGTACCTTTTTTAACGCGGAGGAGCTTCCCGGGCGCGACATAAGCTCGATCGCACACCCATTTATCGAGGACAGCATCAACCGGTTCTCAGACCTGCCTGATGGTGAACGGGAAAAGATCAGGTTTATCCACCTCAACCACTCAAACCCTGCCATCCACCCCGGGAGCACTGCCGCCGCCAGGATTGAGCAGGCCGGCCACTCGATCGCCCGCCAGGGTGACTTAATCGAGTTGTAAGGGCCATCCTGAACAGTTAAGCTCCTGTTTCGGCCCCCGCAAGCCAACAACCACCCGGAACGAAACCATGACAAGCTCTCCAGGATACCTTGCCGTATTGCTGACCCTCCTTTCTCTCCTCTTCCCGGGCATCGAGGCAACCGCCGAAACCAGGAAACCCAACGTTATCCTGGTCATCACCGATGACCAGGGGTACGGAGATGTAGGCATCCACGGCAACTCCATGATCAAGACCCCCAACCTTGACAAGCTCCACTCTGTCTCGGTGCGCCTGACTGACTTCCATGTCGACCCCACCTGCTCACCGACCCGCTCAGCCCTCATGACCGGACGCTACTCGACACGCACAGGTGTCTGGCACACCATCATGGGGCGGTCGATCATGAACGGCAGCGAGTTGACCGTAGCGGAGGTCTTTCAATCTGCAGGGTATGCAACGGGCATGTACGGAAAATGGCACCTCGGCGACAACTATCCCTGCCGCCCCCAGGACCAGGGGTTCGATGAGACCTTCTACCATGGCGGCGGCGGCGTCGGGCAGACACCTGACTATTTCGGTAACGACTATTTCGACGACACCTATTTCCGCAACGGTAAGCCCGAAAAGGCAGAGGGCTATTGCACAGATGTCTGGTTCAAGGAGGCACTTGCCTTCATCGAGAAAAACAGGGAAAAGCCTTTCTTCGCCTACCTGAGCACCAACGCTCCGCATGGACCGTTCCTCGTCGCAGACAGCTACAGGAAGCCCTACCTGAAAAATGGCGTCCAGCCCACCATGGCGTCCTTCTACGGAATGATCACCAATATTGATGAGAACATGGGCCGCCTGCTGAAACGCCTCGACGAGCTCAAGCTCAAAGACAACACCATCCTGATCTTCATGACTGACAACGGAACCGCGGCCGGCGCCTCAAGGCGGCGTGGAAACAAGAAGGCCGGCAAGGCCTGGCCCGGGTTCAACGCAGGAATGAGAGGCCAGAAGGGCTCCAGCTATGATGGAGGCCACCGGGTACCCTTCTTTATTCACTGGCCCGCCGGCGGTCTTCATGGAGGACGAGACCTCGACACCCTGAGCGCCCACATTGACGTCCTCCCGACGCTGGCCGAGCTTTGCGGAATCAAGCTCCCCCCTGCCGGGGCTCCTGCAATCGACGGCAAGAGCCTGGCTCCACTTCTGAAGGGAAAAGAACCTTCCTGGCCCGGCCGGACTCTCTTCGTCCACTCTCAGCGCATCGAACAGGTCAAAAAAGGCCGCAACAACTCCGTAATGACGAAACGCTGGAGACTCGTCAACAACAAGGAGCTCTATGACATCACCGCAGACCCCGGCCAATCGAAAAACATCGCCGCGCTGAACCCGCAAATCGTCAAGAATCTCAACAAGGCCTACGATGGCTGGTGGACAAGCCTTTCGCCGATCTTCACTGAGACCGTCTACCTCGGACTCGGCAACGATGCCCACAACCCGGCAACCCTCACCTGTCACGACTGGCACACCAACAATGGCCCCGTGCCCTGGAACCATGGACACATCCGCAAAGGCCCTGTAGCCAACGGCTTCTGGGCTGTCGAGTTCCACAAAGCAGGAACATACGAGATTACCCTGAGGCGCTGGCCGGCGGAGGAAAACAAGAAAATCTCAGCGACGATGGCCCGTATCAGCATCGGCAAGCTCGAAAAAAGCCAGGCTGTCAAGCCAGAGGAAAACAGCACCACCTTCAGGCTCGAGGTCCCGGCCGGAAAAGCCCGCCTCCAGACCTGGCTAAAGCGAAGTGACGGAAAGACCTGTGGCGCCTATTTTGTCGAGGTCCGCAAAACAAATTAAGGCTGCTTTACCGGCCGGAGTTAACGCTTAAGGGATGCCCGGAACACGGATATAATGGCATGGGACGGCAGTTGCATAAATCTGGTCGGGGCAGTTAAAGGGAGGCGAAATCCAATGAAAGAAGTCCAAACCGGCAGAATCAAATACCGGTATAGCGGCTGGCGGTACAGCCTTCTGCTCTCAATCCTCCTGGCGCCTTCTGTAGTAATCGCTCACGAAAC
>JAYGDV010000401.1:0-3473 GCA_046582735.1 Planctomycetota bacterium | reverse complement strand
GTTGCCGACACCACCTTCAGCGTCGACCGCGGCGTCTACGAGCAGGGCTTCGAGGTCGAGATCACCTGCGCTACCGAGGATTCAACGATTCGCTATACCCTCGATGGCAGTGAGCCCACCGCCACTAGGGGTACGGTTTACAGCCGCCCCCTCGAAATCAACGGGACGACGACCCTCAGGGCGGCGGCCTTCAAGGCTGGACTCTCTCCGAGCAACATCGATACCCAGACCTATATTTTCCCATCCGATGTGGTTCGCCAGTCGGTCATGCTCCGCGATGTCACATCCAGCGCGGTCTACGGACCGCTGCTGGAGCAGGCCCTCAGCGAGATTCCTACAATCTCGATCGTGACCCCGTTGAATATCGGCTTCAACTCCCCGGTGAAGGCCTCCATCGAGATGCTCGACTACGGTGGCCGCGAGGGCTTCCAGCTTGATGCCGGGGTCAAGCGAGTCGGTGGGCACAGCGTCAATTTCCCCAAGAACACGATGCGGCTCTATTTTCGCCGCGAGTACGGTTACTCGAAGCTGAAGTACCCGGTCTTCGAGGGAACGCGCTACGGCGAGGGCGCGGCCGAGGAGTTCGACCAGCTCGACCTGCGCGGCGGCTCGCATGATTCGGTGTTCTACCTGGGGGCGGGTGCGCAGCGCCCCTCCGATGCTCTCTACCTGCGCAACCGCTGGCATCACGATGCCCTCTTTGAGATGGGGCAGATCTCTCTGCACGGCCGCTTTATCCAGGTCTATATCAACGGCACCTACTGGGGGCATTACCATATGGTGGAGCGTCCGACGCGGACCTTCATCGCCTCCTACCTCGGCGGTGACAAGGAGAACTATGAGTCGGTCAACTCCGGACGTACCATCGGCCCCGCCTCCCCGGCCTGGGCCCGGCTTTCCGGGATCCTCAATAATTACGAAACCGCCAGTGAATGGATAGATTTCACCTCCCTGGCCGATTACATGCTGTTGAATTTCTATACCGGCAACGCCTGGGACTGGAGCTCGAATCACAACTGGATGGCGGCGGGGCCGAGCACACCCGGGCTCGGCGGCTACCGCTTCTTCAACTGGGACGCGGATATCACCTTTCGCCACACCACCGACAACAATATCAACCAGCCCGGTCCGGGAAACCTGTTTCGCTCCAGCATGGGGCACGAGGAGTTCAGGCAATTGCTGAAGGACCGGATTCACAAGCACTTCTTCAACGACGGGGTGCTGACCCCCGGACGGGTACAGGACCTGCTCGATGAGCGGGCGGAACAGATCGAGACGACGCTGGTGGCGGAGACGGCTCGCTGGCGGTGGGGGGGGACGGTCTGGACGCGCGATAACCAGTGGCAGGCAGAGCGCCGCAGGTTGCGCGATGATTTCATTCCCAGGCGAACGGACATCGTCATCAACCAGATCAGGAACGCCGGCTGGTACACCGATATTCCGACCCCTTCTTTCCTGGTCGATGGCAGCCCGGAGCATGGCGGGAGGTTTCCGCAGGGCTCTCGCCTGTCGATGGGAGTTGCCGGCCTGGAGCGCTTTGTAGACAGCCCTGTTTTCGGCAACGACGCGCCCGTGAGCGTTTACGTCCCCCGCAATGGGGACCTTGGAGTTGAATGGAAGCTGCCCACTTACCAGGAGGGTGCTCATGGTGAAAGCTGGCGCAGTGGTGCCGGGGGAGTTGGTTATGAGAATGGCAACGGCTACCAGGACGCGATCGAGCTTGATGTCGGAGAAGAAATGACCGGCGATCCCGGGAACACCTCTCTCTTTGTGCGGATCCCTTTCACGATCGCCGACGAAGGGGATCTCAGGGCCATGAACAACCTGATTCTCCTGGTCGACTACGATGATGGGTTTGCCGCCTACCTGAACGGAGCCCGCCTTGGTGCAGACAACGCTCCCGCAGAAGATGACCTGGAGTGGAACTCACGGGCAACGGGTTCCCATGAGGCATCCCCTGGAGCCCCCTCGTTTATTGAGCTGCCGGAGTTTGCCGAGCACCTTCGCGTTGGAGAGAACCTCCTGGCGATTCACGCCTTGAACTTCAGCACGACCAGCAGTGATTTCTTCATCCGTGCCGCCTTAGTTGAAAGGACGATAGAGATCGGCCTGCCCGAAGGCAGCGTTTTCTTTACCACCGATGGCTCCGACCCTTCCGAGGAGGGAGCCCGGGATTACTCCGAGCCCTTTACCCTCGATGAGACCGTGTTGCTCAAGGCCCGTACCCTGGAGAACGGGGAGTGGAGCCCGCTGAGCGAGGCGCTCTTCGTGATCGAAGGGGGCTTCCCCCTGCGCATCACCGAGCTCATGTACCACCCATCCGAGGCCGCGGCGGGTCTCGGCTTTGCCACGGAGGACTTCGAGTTTATCGAACTGGGCAATACCGGGGACAGGACCCTCGATCTTGCCGGGATCTCGATCCGGGGAGGAGTGCAGTTTGATTTTTCAGATGGAGAGATCGATTCCCTCGCCCCCGGTGAGCATGTCGTCGTGGTCAAGAACCGCGAAGCCTTTGCTTCGCTCTATGAAACAGATGGGATCCTGGTGGCCGGCGAGTTCACCGGGCAGCTGAGTAATGGAGGAGAAAACATTCGGCTCGAGGGCCGTTTCTCAGAAACGGTGTTCGATTTTGAATACGGTGACTGGTATGCGCCTGCCGATGGAGAAGGATTCTCCCTGGTGGTCAACGATCCCTTTGCGCCGCTGGGCTCCTGGGGGAATCCGGATAACTGGCGCCCGGGAACGGTCGAGTTCGGAACTCCAGGGTATGCAGATGATGGTGGAGCGCCACGTGGGTTGCGGCTGCCCTCCGATGCCAACGAGGATGGAGTCCTGGATGTCTCAGATGCCGTGCGTCTTCTTCGCCAGCTCTATCTCGGCGAGCCCGCGGAGTTGCCGTGTGAAGGCGAGGCGATCTCAGAGGGCGGAAACCTTGCCCTGCTCGATGCAAATGGAGATTCTTCCGTTAACCTGACCGATGCGGTGCATTTGCTCTCCTTTATGTTTCAGCAGGGACAGGGACCGGCCCTGGGTGCCGAATGCGTGCGCATCGAGGGGTGCCTGAGTTCCTGCCGGCGCTGAATGTATCCGGGCTTGTCGTTAATTGTGTATTGCTTGCAGGGAACAGGACTATGGTGCAAGATGATCGGCAATTCGCCGTAGCTGAGCGGTTTTTTCCTGGTTCCGGGGTTATTTTCATACCAAGTGCCCGGAACAGGGGTTTCACCCGGTACGGTTTCGTTTGCCAGTAAGTTAAGGGAGGTGTTTCTTGAAGCACTGCATAGCGATCGTTTTTAGTTGCCTGGTGGGTTCCGGAATAGCCCTGCCATTGCGTGCGCAAGAGGGTAAGTTGCCCGCTCCCCCGCCGCTGGAACAGGAAGAGAGCCTGAATCTCATCAAGCAGATCTTCAAGTCTGAGTACTCCAAGAGGACTACCACGGCGCGGCGTGATCTCTCCAAGGTGCTTCTCTCGA
>JAYGDV010000307.1:0-4605 GCA_046582735.1 Planctomycetota bacterium | reverse complement strand
CCCGGGCTGGAGCCTGCTTGATTCAGGACGCAGTGGAACAGACCCCTTCGTGCAGGAATTTCCCGGTAGTGGAGCGGTTTTCTTTACCAGGTCTAACGCCAAGTTCGGGACACAGTGGGGCAGAATGGTGAAGGTTCCTGCCGGCGGAAAGGCCCGGCTGAAACTTCAGCTTGGAAGTAATGGAGCCGAGGGATGGACCGTTATGGTCAAGGGTAATGGAGAAACTCTTGCGAAGAAGTTGATTCCCGAGGTGCCGCCTGCATCCGGGAAACCAGAGGAGTATACCTGGCTGGAGGACTCCGTACCGCAGAGTGCGCAGGAACAGGGCGGCTGGGTCTGGGCGCGAAAGCCTGACCCGGTTCACTCCGGAGAACGTTCGATGATGGTAAGCGGCAAGGGGCGACTGGAGAAATCCTTCAGGAGTTCAACCTACTGGCTGCTTGCCTCTCCCGGTGACAGGCTTTTTGCCTGGGTATGGATTGATCCGAAAGATCCCCCCAGGGTGATCCAGCTGAAATTCGGACAATTTGCTCCGCCGGGAACCTTTGTGCGCAGCGTGTTCTGGGGTGATCTCCAGGCTCTGGGGGAGCCGCCTCCCTCGCCGACTCCCCAGCGAATGGGTAACCTTCCCGCTGCCGGACAGTGGGTTCGTTTGGAGATACCGGCTGAGAGAATGGGGATCAAGCCAGGAACCGAGCTGCGGCAGATGGCCTTCCTGCAGGTTGACGGAACGGTCTATTACGACAGGATCGGGATCGTCTCAAGGTCCCTTCCCAGGGGCCTGCCTGTAGAGCTTCTCGGTGATAGGAGATGGACGAACCTTGACGTTGATCTCTCACGCTTTGGCGGCAAGAGCGTCTGGCTGAGAGTGGAGCGCGCAGTTGATCCCGGCAAGAAAGCGAACGAGTTGTGGCGCAAGATCGAGGTGGTGCAGTGAGGAGCGCGGCTCCTTAATAAGCAAGGACCTCGCGGGCTCTCAGGGCTATCTTCTCAGCGTCGGGGCGGAACGCTTTTTCAAGCGGGGGACTGTAGGGCACCGGGGTGTCGGGTGCGGTCAGCCTCGCTGGCGGAGCATCGAGTGCATCAAAAGCCTCTTCGGCCAGCAGTGCTACCACCTCCGCTCCGAAGCCTCCTGTCCTGACGGCTTCATGCACGATGAGTACGCGCGAGGTTCGGCGAACCGAGTCAAGGATCAGCTGCCTGTCGAGCGGCACGATGGTTCGCAGGTCGATGACCTCGCACTGGGCTCCTTCGGCTGAAAGAGTTTCTGCGGCCCCGAGGGCCTCTTGCACCATCGCCCCCCAGGTGATGATGCTCAGGTCACAACCCGGTCGCCGGATTTCCGCCTTGCCGATCGGTACGGTATAGGGCTCTTCAGGAACCTCGCTTTTTCCCCTGCGGTAGAGATGCTTCGGTTCGAAGAAGATCACCGGGTTCGGGTCGCGGATCGCCGACAGGAGAAGCCCCTTGGCATCGTAGGGAGTGGAGGGGATCACCACCTTGAGGCCTGGACAATGGGCGAACCAGGCTTCCTTGCATTGTGAGTGAAACGGCCCGGCGCAGGATCCTCCGCCCCAGGGCGCGCGGATGACAAGCGGCACCTTCGCTCCCCAGCGGTAGTGGGTGGTGGCGGCGTACTGGACGATGGGGTCGAAGCCGGTAGAGATGAAGTCGGCGAACTGGATTTCCACCACCGGCTTCAAGCCCATCATCGCGGCGCCGTTGGCAAGCCCGATGAAGGCCCATTCGCACATGGGAGTATCGAGGACCCTTCTTTCGCCGAATTTATCCCAGAGCCCGGCGGTGGCCTTGAAGGCCCCGCCGAATTCTCCGACATCTTCGCCGAGGACGAAGACGCTGTCATCGAGCTCCATCTCCTGGTGCAGTGCCTGGTTGATTGATTCGATGTAGTTGAGCTGCGGCATCAGGCGAAAACATCCTCCTCGAGGGTTCCCGGCTCCGGCAGCGGGCTGCTCTCGGCCCATTGGATACCTTGTTCGATTTCCTCTTCGATACGCGAACGGATCGACCGGATTGTATCCTCATCGAGTGTGCCGTTTTCCTGGAGTTTCTCCTGGAACAGCTTCACCGGGTCGCGTTCCTCCCAATAAGCCATCAGGTCGGCGGGTACGTAGTCGGCCGGATCGTGGATGGCATGCCCCTTCATGCGCAGGTTCTTGCATTCGATAAGTGTGGGGCCGCCACCGCCCCGGGCGCGTTCTACTGCCTCTTTTGTCGTCTCCATGACAGAGATGATGTCCGTTCCATCGATGGTGATTCCGGGGATCCCGTAACCTTCAGCCCGGATCGCGAGGTTCTCTATACGGCATTGTTTTTCCAGCGGGGTCGAATAGGCGTAGCGGTTGTTTTCGAGAATGAAAATCACCGGGGCGTTGAGTACAGCAGCGAGGTTGAGAGCCTCGTGGCACCCACCCTCCGAAGATGCTCCATCACCGAAATAGGTCATGGCGACCCGGTCTTCGCCGCGGTAGAGAAAGCTGTAGGCTGCCCCGAGGGCGATTCCCATCGATTGCGGCAGGTGGCTGACGTAGCCGAAGATTCGCAGGGAGATGTCGCCGAGCCCGTGGGTGTTGAGGTCCCGGCCGCGACTGGGGGAGGCCGTGCGGCCCATGGCCTGGGCGAAAATTCTCCCCGGGGACATTCCCCTGACGAGGTAGGCGCCGAGATCCCTGTGCAGGGGAGCTATCGCATCCCCCTCCTCCAGCATGATGGATGAGCCCACGGAGATGGCCTCGTGGCCGGTCTGCGCGAAGATGCCGCCCGGGAATTTCCCCTGCTTGAAGAGAGACTCGCAGCGGTCATCGACACCGCGAGTCAGCATCATCCAGTAGAGAAGGTCGAGAAGGCGTTCGCTGGATTTCTCGTGCATCAAACCGGGGTCCATTTCAATGTCGGCGCAAAAAGGGTTTCGCCGGGATAAAACTGTCTCGTAGCTTACCCCGGGGGTCCTGCAAGAGAGAAAAAATTCCCTGCGGGGGGGGGCCACATGCTATGTTCACCGCGAGGATGCGCAGCCGCATGAGGAGTTGAGGTGATGACGAAGATCGACCAGTTCGAGAGCGTGTTCAGGTCGGCTGACAAGCCCCTGTTTCGGTACGATCCCTTTGTAGTTAATTCCGTCCTGGTGATGACCGACCTCGAGGGAGAGACGGCAGAATCTTTCTCCGCCCTGGCGGGGAAGTACCTTGGTGTTTCCGGTGAGGTGCCCGAAGAGCCCTATACCGTCCCGACCGGCAAGGCGGAAGGCTGGCGGCCGGGGGGGCAAGAGGGGGCTCCCTCCATTCAGCTGGTTTCAGCAGGGGATTTTTCCAGCATCGAGCAATGCCTGGGGCTTATCGAGGAAGCGAAACCTGACCTGGTCTGTACCTACCGTGGTCTGCATTCTGATTGCTGGCGCTGGGGGCACAGCCTTGGATCCTATGTAGAGGTCCTGACCCAGGGCATCATCACACCGGTCCTGGTTTTTCCCCATCCGGGCTCCAGGGAGGCACTTTCAGCGGCCTCAGGTGAATGTACAAGGGTGATGGCCATGACCGATCACCTTGCCGGGGACAGCCGCCTGGTAAACGCGGCGTTGTTTTTCACCCCGGCGGGCGGAGTCCTGCACCTGGCCAACTTTGAGGACAGGCAGGTTTTTGATCGTTACATCGACGCCATCGGGAAAATACCCAGCATTGACAGTGAGCAGGCTCAAGTCGATCTTCTTGCCCGTCTTCTCGGAGAGGCCAGGGACTATATCAAGTCCTGCCGCGCGGCGGTTGAGGCCCGGGGGGAAGAGGTGGAAATCACGGAAACTGTTGACCTCGGGACGCACGTTGAGGCTTACAGGCAATTGGTCAGAAGCAATGGGATTGAACTTCTCGTCATGAACACGAAGGAGGAAGGCCAGCTTGCGATGCATGGACTGGCCTACGCTCTTGCCGTGGAATTGAACGAGATCCCGTTGCTGCTTCTTTAACAGGGAAGGTGGTGAAGGTGCCTGGTTACCTGGGTTGGGCTTTGGGAGAACACGCGGCGGAGGCAGGGAATGTCCCCCTTGGTATTACCATCCTCTTCGCCGGGGTGCTGGTTGCCATGATCCTCTGCCTGGCGCTCGAGGAAAAAATCCACGCCAAGAAATCCGTCATCGCGGGGCTGTTCGCCATCATCAGCCTCCTGCTTGGGGCTCATTACCTCGAGCTCCCTTTTGGTCCTTATGACATTGGCGGTCACCAGGTTGATATCCCCGTCTACATCCCTGCCATCGACTGGGGGGTCATCGCCATCATCCTGGGCTCGAGCCTCTTCGTTGATGTTACTTCCCGCACAGGCCTCTTCACCTGGATCGCGATCCGGTTTACCAAGGTGTCCGGTGGCGACCCCCTCAAGCTGCTGGTTTTCTACGGGCTGATGACGGTGGTCTTTTCTGCTGTGCTGAACAATGTTACGGCCATGATCATCGTCGGATCGCTTACCGGGGTGTCCCTCAAGAAGCTGGGAAGAGAGGATAAGCTGCTCGGGTTTCTCCTGGTGGAAGGGTTGCTGACCAATATCGGTGGCCTGCTGACCCTGGTCAGCTCTGTGCCGAATATCATCGTCGGCAAT
>JAYGDV010000303.1:0-10041 GCA_046582735.1 Planctomycetota bacterium | reverse complement strand
CGCTACCGTGCGAGCTCCCCCACCTCGACGAACATAAACACCCAGGTGATCCTGATGAACGTCAGCCAGCCCTATTCCAATCACAACGCGGGACAGCTCGCCTTCTCCCCCAGAGACAACTACCTCTATATCGGGTTCGGAGATGGCGGAAGCGGTGGAGACCCCGGCAACCGGTCTCAGAACGGCCGCCAGCTCCTTGGCAAGATGCTCAGAATCGACGTCGATACCGGGGATCCCTACGCGATTCCAGCCGACAATCCCTTCACCAACAATGGCTCCGTACGCGACGAGGTCTGGGCTGTCGGCCTGCGCAATCCCTGGCGCTTCTCCTTCGACCCTGAAACCCATGACCTCTACATCGGCGATGTCGGACAGAACGCCTGGGAGGAGATCGATTTCCAGGCAGCGAGCTCCCGGGGCGGTGAAAACTACGAATGGAAGGTCCGCGAGGGCAACCACAGCTACTCGAACACCTCCTATGGATTTGGTGAACGCAGCGGGGCGATCTACGAATACCGCCACAGCGGGGCAGGCTCGGGGTGCTCGGTTACAGGTGGAGTCGTCTACCGGGGCTGCAGTATGCCGGACCTCCAGGGCGTTTACTTCTTCGCTGATTACTGCACCAACTGGATCAGGACCCTGCGCTACGAGAATGGGACAGCAAGGGACGTCGTTAACCGCACCTCCGATATCAACAGGGGAATCGCAGGCAGCCTGCGCCAGATTTCCACCTTCGGACTCGATGGACATGGAGAGGTTTACATTGCGGACTATTCCACCGGCAGGATCTACAGGGTCATTCCCGTCAATCCTCCTGACAACCCGCCCAATGCGCGGATCGTAACGACGCCGGACCCGGCAGTCGTCCAATTGGCGGATGGTTTTGCCCTCGTCATCCTGGATGCCTCCAGTTCCGATGACGGCGAGGGAGGAAACGGGGACCTGGACTTCCAGTGGGAAAAAATTTCCGGCCCTGCAGGCGATACCATCGGGCGGCCGAATAAGGAATCTACCGCCATCAATCTTACCCAGCCGGGGGAATACACCTACGAGGTAACGGTGAGTGATGAAAACGGCCAGGACACCGCCAGGGCAGGCATCACGGTTGAAGGATCTCCGGAAGCCGCGTTTCGCCGTGGAGACAGCAATGGGGACTCAAAGGTGGATCTCAGCGATGGAATTCACATCCTGAGCATTCTCTTTATCGGTTTCGCCGCTCCAGACTGTATCGATGCCACCGACAGCAACAACGATGGGACCCTCGACCTGACCGATGGAATCGTCGTCTTCAACTACCTCTTCCTCGGCGGCAATCCTCCCGCCTCTCCAGGTCCGACCAGCTGCGGACCCGATACAGGGGATGACGACCTCGACTGTGGAAGCTACACCGCCTGCGACTGATCTCCCCCCCGGGGGGTAAACACAGAGGCCGGGTATTCCGGCATCACTCGCAGGTCGGAGACGGTCGTTCGCAGCCGAGCCCATCATCGGAGGCATCCACCCCGCAATCGGTGCTGGCGTAGCCCGGGCTCCGGGGAGTTGGTTCCTGCGGTGGCGCTCCACCGGTAAAGAGCCAGCTGATGATGATGATCGCATCGGTGATCTCTATATTCCCCGTGTCGTTGGTGTCGGTGGCATCCGCACAGGCCGGGGGCGTACCGCCGGAGAACAGGAACAGCAGCGGGATCACTCCATCGGTCAGGTTGATGCTCCCATCGGAGTTCGCATCGCCGCGAACAAATCTCTCACCCGGCGCGACCTGGCAATTGGCCGCATCGACACAGAAAGCATCCTGGCAGTCAATATCCCCATTCCCATCATCATCGATCCCATTATCGCAGATCTCCGGCGGAGGCACTGGCGGCCCGTCTCCGGCCTGGCGAATGGAGATCCCGTTGATCGCGGCCTTGTTCGGCCTGAAAACCGATCCACCCGGAAGGTCTCCGACCCGGACCGTCACCTGGCTGACTCCCTCCAGCACATAGGGCCCCTTGGCCACGGCCACACCGTAGTTCGAGTTGGGGAGCTCGTTGCCAAGCGCCCTCTGGGCTTCCACATGGCGTGAGAACTGGTCGGCGACCAGCTCACCGTTGAGATAAAGATCTGAAACCCGGCAATAGGTGCCGGATTCAGCAGGATCTTCAAGATCCAGGCACTGCTGGCTGTTGGTGCCTTCTGCGAAGAGCAGGGTGACCTCGTAATTGCCGCGCGGCATCGCGATGCTGTAGACGATATCTCCGTCGAATTCCCGCTCGGTCGCAAAGAGAACACTCCCGGCCTCGCTGTCAGTGAATTCCGGCTCGACCAGCTGCGTATCGGCCACCTCGAAGGGAGGCCTGCGCAACGATCTGTAATTCTGCGCCACCGCCTCGGCGGTCACCAGGAACGGACTCGGGTTCAGGGTACTGTCCTCCAACCAGGTCCTTCCATCGCCGAGGGCGTTGCCCGCAGCTTCGGAAAGGGCGTCACCACCACAATTGATATAGAGCTCTGTGCCGGGATAAGCCCCGCAACAGGCAGACAGGCCACTGGGGTTGGTCACGCAGACCCGGCTGCCAGGAGGGGCGAATCCGTCAACCGGCACCAGCGCACTGGTCGAATCTCCAGGAACAACCGCCACCTCCACTCCATCGACGGAGATGGAGATGGTGCCCTCGAGATCCGCCTGGGCAGGGTTGACCCAGTTGAGGGCAAGACCATCGGCTCGGAGATTACAACCCAGCTCCGCCACAGGCCCCACACAGGGCTCTACATGGGCCGATGTGTCTCCACCGGTGGTGCGCTGGCCGATCCAGCCGCCCAGTTCTACATCTCCATCATCGAGGTCTATTTCGTAGCTGACTCCTTCATCGAGCGCTCCCCGGGTCGCCTCCCAGCTGACAGCAACTCCTGCAGAATCCCACTCACAAGGGACCTGGTCGGGAGCCAGGCAGACCTCGATGCCCTCGGTGACAGGCAAACCGGTGAAGGCATCCTGGAAACGAAGCCGGAAACAATTCCCGCCGCCTCCTTCGAACACCTTGACCATGACGGTATGCACACCGGCCTCAATAGTTCCAAGGTCGGCATTCAACATCACGAGATCCTGGACCTGGTTTGTCCCACCGCAGCCACGGCCGACACTGTTGACCCAGGCCTCCTGGTAATCGAACAGGACCTGGACTGCATCATCGCTGCCGAGGGCGATATCCACATCCATGTCGTCCTCGAAGATGACGTAGGCAAAAGCGTACATCATGAGATTGTTGAGATCTCCTCCGTAGAAATCATTGAAGTTGATCGTGTCATCATCATCCGCCCAGAAATTCCAGGTCGGTATGCCACCGGGATTGATGGCGGGGGCATTCGGAGTGGCCATTAATCCTGTGCTGGCCGCGAGGGCAAAATCCGTTTCGATCTGCTCGCCCACAACCGGCTCGACAACCAGCTCACCCACATCTCCATCGGTAAGGTAGTCCAGCTGGACAGTCTCGATAGGCGGTGCGGCTCCAAAGCTCTGCTGAAAAGGCCCCATCAGCAACCAGGTCTTGATAAATCCTTCCTCGTTCAAGCCGCTTATAAGGCGCTCCTCGACAACCGCTCCTTCAGCCCTGACCTGGTCCCCGGATACCGGGCCGGAGATGAACTCGTTGATAGTCACCACCTCATCCGGATCACCATCGCCCAGCGGGCTGGTAATCGTCACCTCGATGGGACCTCCCCCGAATGGCGGACAGGAAACCCCTTCCCCCGGGGTCGAAACACTCCGGTTGGCGGGAAAGGTGTCAGTAATGACCGCCTCGGCGAAAACCCCGTGTGCGCAGCCAATCCCTCCATCGGCGGCTCCCACCGCCAGGGTCAGGTAGTAGGCTTCATCGGGGATCTCGAGACTGACGAATTCTCCCTGGTTCCCCACGAAGGGCCCGGCAACGACAGCATCGATCGGCTCAAGATCATCGCTGAGGACTGCATGGAGAGTAACCTGCCCACCGCACTGGTCCGTTCCCATGAAAGCCTGGAAATACCGGACAACCTCGATGCCGTGTTCGTTGCGGATCTCCTCGAGATCGATGGTAACTCCCGCCGAAGCGTGGATTCCCACCGCGCCCCGCCAGGTGTTGATTCCTCCCGCCCAGATATCCGTGATTCCCTTGTCAATATCGTGGGTCGCATCGGAGATGATGTGGTTCCAGGTATTGCCGCTGGCGTCCTGTGGCCCGAACTGGTAGGCAGCGCCTTCGAAGTTGATCACCTGCAGGGGCGTTTCGATGATGAATACACTGTCAATGAAGGTCGATTCCTCGACAAACTCGGGATTCGCTCCGGAGTTGATGATGCTGGCGTTGTTGTGGCCGAACTCGAAAAAACCCGTATCGGCGTTGACCCCGATATTCTCCCCGGGAGCATTCCCGGTGCCATCGCCGCCGGCGACAATATCACCGAGATAGATCTCACCTGCCACGGCAGGATTGTCGAACATTGCTCCGCCTGAAAACACCATCGACGCCAGCACCAGCGCCGTCATGAACCTGGGAAACCCCATGACAATACCTCCACTCGAATATATTCAATTTCAAGAGCCCTTCAGACCCATCTCCTGCGCACCGGGCCCTGAAAATGCACAACCCCATTCCAGCACTGGATAACGCCTTCTTCAAGCTTGAAGGTTGAAGAAACGCTGCAGCAAGACTGGCACCTGGCCGTCTTCTCAGAGCTTCCAGGGCTTACGGTAAGCACGGCTGAGAAGGTCGCTGGCGCTCTTGTCGCCGGCGATTTTTTCAGTGGCCGGATCCCACTTCAGATCCCTGCCAAGGCGCATAGATATATTTCCGAGATGGGCGAGCGATATCGACCTGTGCGCCACCTCGACCGGGGCTACGGTCTCCTTGCGGGAGAACATGCAGTCGATGAAGTTCTTAACGTGATTGTCACTCTGGTAGAGATGGGTCTCCTCCGGACCGATCTCCTCCTTGAGGATCTCCTTGGAGCTCGCATCGTGGCGTCCCCTGTTGGCCCAGACCCAGCCGTCCTCTCCGATGAAGGTCACCCCGCCGCGCCACTTCACCTCGCGCTCGTCATTGGGACGATGGTCGCGATTAGCGATGATCAACTTGACCCCACTTGCGTAGTGGCACTCGAAGTAATACTCGGTCGCCGTATTGTAGACCGGGTGCTTCGCCCAGGTGGCCTTCTGGTTCTTGATGGCTACCGGTCCGGAGCGTTCGGTGCCCAGGCCCCATTGGGCGCAATCAGGATGGTGGCCTCCCCAGTCGGTCAGCTGTCCGCCTGAGTAGTCAAGAATCCAGCGGAAGTTGACTCCCACCCGCGCCGGGCAGAACTCGGCCTCGGGCGCAGGCCCCAGCCACATATTAAAATTGAAGCCATCGGGAACCGGGACGGTCTTGGTCTGGTTCGCTGTCCTGCCATAATCGGGTATTCCACCCGGCAGGCCGCAAAGCACTGTGTGAACCTTGCCGATCCGACCGTTTCTAACCAGCTCACAGGCCCTGCGGAAATTCCTGTCGGAGCGTTGCTGGCTGCCGGTCTGCCAGACAATCTTGTTTTCCTCTACAGCCTCTGCCATGGCGCGCCCCTCGGCGATCGTCAGGGACAGCGGCTTCTGACCATAGACATCTTTTTTCGCTCTTGCCGCGTATACCGCGATCAAAGCATGCCAGTGATCGGGGGTGCCGATATAGATCGAGTCGATGTCCTTGCGCCCGATCACCTCACGAAAATCCTCATAGCCGGCGCAGCCCTTATCCTTGTAGTGGCCGTTGACCTTTCGGATGGCAGGTTCGCGACCGCGCACGGAACCGGCCCAATAACCGGGCCCTTCCTTGTTGACATCACAGACTGCCACGACGCGCATCCTCTTGTCGCCGAGGAACCGCCCGATCCAGTTGGTGCCATTGTTTCCCGTCCCAATGAAACCGATCGTGGCCTTGTTGCTGGGAGCATCTTCACCCAGGAGAGGAACGGTCGCGATAGTTGGAACTGCGATCGCAGCGCCGGCAGCCTGTTTAAGAAAAGAGCGGCGGGTGTTTTTGCGTATCGTCATTCATACTCTCCTGTCGTTCTGATTTGCGGGCCAAACACCCCGATATCCTAATTCGTCCGGCCCGCTCTGGAAAGAGCGCTATTCCCCTTTTACAGATAGCCATTCACGCCACTTGAGAACAGGGCCCTGAGTGAATATCCTCATGAAGAGAACTGGTCCTGAAACACCACGGAGAAAAACAAACATGCTGAACAAAAACTCCTCCCGGCTTGTCCTCACCTGCCTCCTGGCACTCTACCTGCTGCCGGCCGCAACGACTCACGCGGCTGATAAAAAAACCAGGGTCCTCGTCTGGGATTCGCGGCAGCCGGCGCAGAAATCTTCCTATAAGAACTTCCTCGGCAACCATATCGCCGAGCACCTCAAAGGGTTCAAGGAGTTCGAGGTCAAATCGGTCGCCCTCGACGACCCCGGGCAGGGGCTGTCAGCCGCCCTGCTCGAAGAGACCGATGTAATGGTCATGTGGGTACACGGCCGAAAGGGCGAGGTCTCCGCCGCCAAGGGAAAAGAAATCCTCGAGAGGATCAAGGCCGGTAAGCTCCAGTTCATTGCCCTGCACTCAGCCCACTGGGCCACTCCCTTCGTCGAGGCGATGAACTACCGGACCCTGCAGGATGCGAAGAAAGCCTTCCCCGCTCCCGAAGGGGACACGGTTGAGTTCAAGATCGTCCGCCCCCCACGCCGCTATACCACGCCTAAAAAGAATTCGCTGCCGACACCGAGATTTTATCCGCGCAAATATCCCGGCGGCAAAACCGTGGTAACCGTTCACCTGCCCAACTGCTGCTTCCCGGGCTACCGTCCGGACGCAAAACCAAGCCACTTTAACGTCCTGAAGCCCGACCATCCCGTCGCACGCGACCTGCCGCGAAACTTCACCATCCCCAATACCGAGATGTACAACGAACCCTTCAACGTTCCCGACCCCGACGAGGTGATCATCGAGGAGCGCTGGCCGACCGGTGAATGGTTTCGCACCGCCGCGGTATGGAATATCGACAAAGGCAAAGTCTTCTATTTCAGGCCGGGGCACGAGACCTACAGGGTCTTCCACGAGAAAACCATGCTGAAGGTAATTGAAAATGCTGTGCGCTGGCTCGGCAGCCTGAAACAATAGAACCACTCCTGCACCGGAAACGACACAGAAGGCCCGGACCATACCGATGAACCAGGCGGCTGATATCATTATCATCGGGGGAGGAGCTGCCGGCTGCAGCACAGCCATGCAGCTGTCTGCCCGTGGAAAAAAGGTCCTTGTGCTGGAAAAGGCACTGCTGGGATCCGGATCTACCGGCCGTGCAGCCGGGCTCGGAGCCCAATTGCGTGAAAGCCCCGATGAAACCCGGCTGCTGATGCAGGGCATCGCGGTCGTCAAGGATATCGAGAGGCGCCTCGGGAAGGTCATCTTCACCCGCACAGGCTCACTCCATGTTGCAGCCGATCCCGCGCGGGCAGCGGAGCTTCAGAGCTTCGCCAGGATGGGTCGGGAAATCGGCTTTGAGATCGACCTGGTGGATGAGGAGTTTTCGAGGCGGGTTCTTCCCTGCATGAAAACAGAAGACCTCATCGAGTACTGCTACTGCCCCACCGATGGTCATTTTGACCCTGCCGAACTACTCAGCTCCTATATCGAGCTGGCCCGCGCGCAGGGAACCACCTTCCTTACCGGGACCCCTGTCAAAAAGCTGCTCATCGAGGGCGGCAGGGTACGCGGAGTCAGCACCCCGGGAGGCGAACATCATGCGCCCGTTGTCATCAACGCAGCCGGTCCCTGGTCCTACCTCCTGGCCGGACTTACGGGAACCCCTATGGCCACAGCAGCTCTCGGACACACCTACCTGGTAACGAAGCCCCTCCCAGGCATCCCCATCGGCCCCGTCGATGCTGCCCTGCGCGACAGGAAAAACCGGATCTACTCGCGCCCTGAAGGTGGCGGCCTGCTGGTAGGCACCTACGAGGAGAACCCGGTCGACTACGACATGGAATCTCTGCCGCAGGACTTCCAGATGTCAGAGCTGAACCCGCCTCGCGACAGCCTCACGGTAGCGACCCTGATCGATTCGGCCTCGAGGCGGTTTCCCTTTATCGATGAACGCACCCCGATGACCGTGACGGCCGGAATCATGACCTTCACCCCGGACGGCCATGCTCTCTGCGGCCCCGTTCGCGAGATAGAGGGCCTCTACCACTGCACCGGTTTCAATGGGAGGGGAGTATTCCAGAGCACCTCGATCGGAATCCTCCTTGCCGACCTCCTCTGCGATGAAAAATGGGGTCCTGGAGTGGATCACCTCCAGGCTGATCGTTTCGATGACGATCCGGGGCTGAGAATACGCGAGGACATCAAGGCAAGATGCCGTGAACGCTATTGCGGCCACTACTCACTGGTTGATGACAGCGGGGAACCAGGTTGAATCAACAGCAGGGGGAACCGCCGGGGGTCAGACCAGCTCCCTGAGCGGGTTGACACCCGAATCAACGAGGTAGTGCGGGCGGCCGCTGTTGTCGGTAACCGTCGCGGTCTGCACATCGATCCCCAGGTTGTGATAGAGCGTTGCGAAGACTTCCTGGAAGGTCACCGGCCGGTCCTTGGCGTATTCACCGAGACTGTTGGTGGCTCCGATGACCTGTCCGTTGCGCATACCTCCCCCCGCCAGGAGGGCAAAGGAGACCTGCGGCCAGTGATCCCGGCTGTTGTTCTTGTTGATCTTGGGTGTCCTGCCGAACTCCCCCCAGACCACGACGGAAACGTCCTTGTCGAGGCCGCGATCGTGCAGGTCGGTGATCAGGGCGGAGAGGCCCTTATCCAGCAGCGGGAATTCCTGGCGGGAGCGGGGAAAATTCATCCCATCGCCACCGTGCCAGTCCCAGCGACTGTAGTTCAGGGAAACCACCCTCGCCCCCGCCTCCACCAGGCGGCGTGCAACGAGGAAGTTGCGGATCATCTTGGGAGCGCCATCGCGCTGGTACTTTGTATCGTTTTCGCCGTAGCGTTCCAGGGTTTCAGGATCTTCTTTTGAAAGATCGAGGGCCTGGGCAAGACCCGAGGAGGTGAGAATGTTGAAGGCCTCAAGGTTGTAGTGATCCATACCCTCCATGACACCCTTCTGATCGGTTGAGCGCCTGAATCCATCGAGGCTGCGGCGCAACAGCTCCCGGTTGCGCAAACGTTCCAGCGGCATGTCCTTGAGAACCATGTCCACCGCAGGACCTGAGTTCTGCCCCTTGCGGGCGACCAGGCCGATGGGAGCATGCGCGGCACCGATAAACCCACCTGTTCCGGGCTCACCCCAGGTCCTGTTTCCGGTTGAGTACATCAGGGACAGGTGGGGAGGCACCCCGGAAACCGCCGGGCCCTGCACCTTGGAAACCCAGGCTCCCAGGGCCGGCCAGCCCCCTGGGGGCGGCTGATCCTTCTTGGTCCTGCCGGTCATGCACTGGAATCCATCGTGTGCGCCATGCGCACCGACAATGGAGCGAATGATTGAAAATTTGTCGGCGATCTTCGCAAGACGAGGGAAGAGCTCACAGATTTCCATGCCGGGAACGTTGGTCTTCATCGGGCGAAACTCGCCGCGTATTTCACGGGGTGCATCGGGCTTAAGATCCCAGAAATCGATATGCGAGGGACCACCGGGCAGGTAGATGTTGATCACCGCCTTGTGAGAGCTTCCGGTTCCCGCAGCCGACTCGGCCTCGAGGAGTTGGGCCAGCGAGAGTCCGCCAAGCGCCATCCCTCCAACCTTGAGGAATCCCCTCCGGGAGATCCCATCACAGTGCAGGTCTTTTCCTGAATCTGCGCCGCCGAGGATTGTTAACATGCTTCACGCTCCCCTGTTTCTCAGTTCCAGCATCCAGGTTGCAACTCTAATCACCCAGGAACAAGATTCTCTTCATAGGATCCAATATAACCCGACCTGCCACTGAATTCAAAGTTCCACGGTAATACGGGTCTCCCCTGAAAATTCAGGCATTCTGCGTGATTCCGCCCGGAAAACCCG
>JAYGDV010000288.1:0-2820 GCA_046582735.1 Planctomycetota bacterium | reverse complement strand
CGGACGGTACAGGTTTGTCCGCAGACCTCTCGATGGAGACATCTCGCGCGCGGAGATCGAGGAAAAACGCCAGCGAGACCTGCGGCAACTTCTCGATGTTCTCGAGCTGGTTCAATCCGAAGACATACGCTCACGCGTCCTGGATTACTTCGGCCTCGACTGAAACGTGCAGGACCCAGCTCCCCCCATCACCCGGCGGCGCGCTCAGCGCCTCCCGGCAGAGCCAAGAAGGTCGTCTACCTTGTCGATCAGCTCTCCATGCAGGTTGTACACCTCTGCAGACACCCTCTTTTTGGAGGCCTCGATGATGATGAGATTTTCCTGGGATGAATAATAGAAACCGCGCCTTCTCTCGGCCGGATCCTTCTTCGAGGTCCAGTAACGGTTCCAGGGAGCATCTTCCTCGGCGTAATAAGGCGCTCCACCTCCCCCGCTGACAAGAAACCAGGTGCTGAACTTCAAACCCGCAAGAGGTGAGCAGGTCTCCTTTTTGTCGAGGTCAATTTTCCCGCTCTTGTCCTTGTCATCCTTTTCCATCACCCCCACCGGAACCTCCCTGGTCACCAGCAGCCTGTGGTAGGCGTGTTCGTCGGCGCCGAGCACCGCAGCAACCTTCCTGTAGCGCGACACCATGGTGACAAATCTGTTTCGCACCTCGATCATTCCTTCCTTTTCGGCTGTAAGCTTTCCATCTGTGAATACTGCCGCGCGAACATTGTTATCGCCGAAATACCACATCCCATCTTTGAGATGTCCTCCATTGGGAAAGACCGGCTCCTGGGCGATCAGGAATACATATTGAACCGTTGGATCAGCCTCAGAACTTTGAAGCTCCGCCTCAATCCACTTCAGCTGATCATCCATCAGGTAGCCCTCAGGAGAGCCGCCATAGAGCTTTGCCTGGTTGGACATCCAGTAGTTGTTGTTGAAAACAATATTTTTCACAGACCCATACTGGAAAGAATAGACGTTTTCCTTATAGGTCGGCATCCTGGGATCTGAGACCTCCGGACCGTTGCGGGGATGGGCAAAGCAGCGCGCAAAGGCTGCCTCGGAACTTTCGGTTTCATAGGGCCACCGATCTACCTCGACACCGTACTGGCTGTCGTCCTTGAAGACCCGCATCAGGGCCTCATGGTTGCCCATGGCGGCATAGACCGGGCGCTGCCCCCAGAACCCTGCTACGGCCTGCTTCCATGCATGCAATTGAAGATTGAAATCTCCGGGAACTGCTGTGTACCCGTTCACCAGGTCTCCTCCCACCGCCAGGTACTGGGCCCCCTTGGAGTAAGCGATACTGCAGAGCCTCTCGACGGTAGAAAAATTAACCCCCATATGGCTTTTCAGCCCTCCTCCGTATCCTCCGCGGGTATCCCCCAGGTAGGCAAAACGAACCGACTCAAAACCTTTCACCGGAGCCGTCCTCAGCTCTGCCGGCGGGGAGAGAAAATCACCCACCTCGACCCTGTACCGGTAAGCGGTAGCCGGCTGCAGGCCTTTGAGAAGGATCTCATGTTGGAGAAGGGGTTCACTGTCCTCGAATACCAGCTTTCCGGATTTGCCTCCTGAGACAATCACCTTCCCCTTGACCTTCTCTTCGCTGATAAAGGAGACCGTGACACTGCCGGGATCATCACTGGAGGCCAGGTTCACAAGGGGGCCTTCCACCAGGGCAGGAACCCGAAGATACAGCTCTCCTTTCTTCCTGAAGGCGAGCATCGTGGTGTAGCTGCCAAGCCGCCGGTCCTTACCTTTTTCCGTACTGAAGATGGTAAAGGAAACCCCGAGTTGCCCGCCATCAGTCCAACCCTCACTGTTCAAAGGGGGATTCAGCAAGGAACCTACGCCCAGGACAGCCTTCCCGTTTACGATGGAGGCCCCGACCCGATAGCGCCTGTATTTAAAGCCGGTTTCGCTGTCCTCGAAGGGGTAAGGCCCGGCATAGATGACTCCGTATATTTTTGACGGATCGATCTTGGTCCCATTGGTGAGCTCTGTCACATGGGAAAAATCGACCTGGAGGCCTTCTTTACTTCCGCCTCGAACAACAGCCCTGACCTGGGCGGAATCGAGATAATTCGTAACCCCCGACTCAAGGGCAGTTTTCTCACCCAGCTTCTCGAGCGCCTTCCTGTCAACCGGCAGCTTTTTCTCCTGGGAAAAACAACAACCCGAAAAAAACAGCGTCACACCGAGTACGAGTAAACATCCGGCCAGTTCTTTTGATTGTCCTGAAGAGCGGGAGCGCGTCATGAGTATATTTCTTCAAATCCTGCGGGGATGGAATTTTGAACTACAAAAAAGCCCAGATACAGCCAGCATACAAGCCTCTTTTCCAGGCAGGCGGGGATTGTCTCCCCCTGGACTTGAAGGGGAAACAAAAAGGGCCCCGCTGGAAACGGGGCCCTTTTCGTCTTCTTTGAATCCGTTCGCTCAGAAAGCGCCTTCGTCGCAGAAGAGCCCGTCTACGGTCGAATCAAAACCGCGGGCGGGGAAAGGCTGCGGCAGAGCTCCACCACCGTTGAACAGGTGGCCGAGGATCCGCAGCGTGTCAGAAATATCAACGTTTCCATCGTCATTGGCGTCGGCTGCATCCAGGCAGTAAGGACGGCTTTCACCAAGGAACAGATAGCTGATGATAGCAACCGAGTCAGAGATGTCGATGGTCTTATCCTCATTGACATCACCGCGAATGAAGCTGGCATCGTGTGGATTCGCCACACCTGCAGCTGCACCCTCTACCTCGGCATCGTCACCGGCATCGTCACCGGCATCGTCACCGGCATCGTCACCGGCATCGTCACCGGCATCGTCACCGGC
>JAYGDV010000285.1:0-3478 GCA_046582735.1 Planctomycetota bacterium | reverse complement strand
GTCAGCGGCACCGTCAAGGTTATCATCATGATAGACGGTTAAGAACGGCGGGTGGAGCACCCACAGGGAGCCATGATCGTAGAAGAGGCCGCGGGGATGGTCCATCTTCGCGAAGACGTTGATCTTGTCAGCCTCGCCATCTCCATCGGTGTCGATGCAGCGAAGCACCTTTCCACCGCCCGGCTTCTTACCAAGCGAGCCCTGCTCATCGACCCCGACAAATACCTCGCCGGTGACGGCGGCAGCGATACAGACCGGGTAGTTCACCTCGGGTGGCTTGCCGAAAAGGGTCGCCTTGAAGCCCTCGGGAACCTTGACGTCGGCGATGCTCGAAGATCCGGCGGCCGCCGCAGGCGTGGCATTCCTGATGGTCTTCTTGAGCTTCGGCAACTCCGTGCTGGCATAGGCCTCGAACTCCCAGAAGCTGCCCCAATAGGAACCGCTCGATCCGAGGAACTTCACCCGCAGGTGGCGGGTTGCGGGAGAATCGACCTTGTGCGGGACAATCTGTGCCTTCTTCTTGTTCTTCGACTCATCGACAATCGTCTTCCATTCCTTGCCATCGGCAGAGCCCTCGACCTGGTAGCGATAGGCCACGCCGCCCTTCTCCCAGTGAATTCGAAGGGAGCGGACGTGTTTCACAGCGCTGAGGTCGACCTGCCAGGTTTCTCCGGAGGCGCTGCCGTTGGCACACCACCGGGTATTGAGGTTTCCATCGTTGCCGTATTTCGTGAGGTTATTCTTGGCCTTCTCCTCGCTGCTGGCGGAGGCCTTGCCGGCGATCGACAGGTTGCCCTTCTTGCGCAGCTTCCCCGTGATCCTGGGCTTCGCCCCTCCCCCAGCCGCCTTCTGTGCCGGAGCAAGGTTGACCGCTACCAGCGCGCGGATCGCCTCATCTGTTTCCTTCGTGCTCGGGGTAAAGCCCGCCCCCGTGTCCCTGTCGCAGGCCCAGAGCAACCCCCTGGTGACCATATCGAGGTACTGCGGCTCGGCCATGGTCTCGTTGTAGTGGCCGATGGTGGTGGCGAAGACCTTTCCATCGCCGTAGCTGTTGGTCCAGACGCAGACCTGGGGCTTGTTGTCGCCCCTGCGGTTAGCCTGTCCGAGGACCGTCGCGGTATCGAAGAGCTTGATCGAATGGTAGAGCTCTCCCCTGGGCGCGACAAACTTCGAACCGAAACCTTTCATGATGGGGTGGCTGGGCTTCATGTTATCCACCGTGAAGGAATAATGCGGCCCGTGGCCGGGCGACTGCATACCGACAAACTCGAACCACTGGTCATCTCCGGTGCGGTAGCAATGCATGGCGCAGTGGATCAACAGCGCCGGCAGGCCCTCGCGATGGGGGCGGATGATGTTTTCGACGAACTCCTTGTCCTTGACAGCGGCGAAGCACTCGTTGTGCACCACGACGTCGAAACCTTCCGACCAATTGGCATCCTGGTAGAGGGGAATCTTCGCATTGGTGGTGCTGCCACCCTGGCGGGCGACGGTCCAGATCACATTGGCCCGGGCCGAGATACCACGGGTGAGAATCAGCTTCTGGCGGTCGTAATCATGACAGCAGCCTCCCGTGACGAGCAGCGCCTGGAGCGGTTTTTCTTTTTTAGCGCCGGCTTTTGTGGCGTCCCGGGCAAGGCCCGGGGAAACCATGCCAAATATGAGAATCAGGAGAAGCGAAAAACGTTTCATCAGTTCATGAACCTCCGGAAAGGGAGACCACCCGGGCCTGTTGCCGAAACAGGCGGGCCGCATCCTCCAGGCTGCAACTCAACGTGGTAAGGAACTGAGATCTTAAGTCCTCCGGGAGCGTTTTCATAGGCTCACGGCGCGGCCGGACTCGCTCAGTCTTCGTCATCATCCTTGCGCCAGATTTTGCGGACCTTGCCATCGGAATCCACATCGATGACGCAATCGGAATCGCCGCGGGGAGGAGGTGGGTCATCCCCCTGTGTCTCAGCTCCCTGGCTGCCGGGAGGGGGTTGTCCTCCGACTGTAAACTTCCAGGTCCCCGGGCCAGCACCGGCCTTGGAGTTCCCGCCAAACAGGCGTGAGAGATCAGGTCCGTTCTTGCGGGCCTCCTCTGCCCAAACCCGCATCAATTCGCCCTGGGCGACAATGAGAATCAACGCGCCGATCAGGCCGCTGCTGATACCTCCCCATATTCCCATGACAGCCAGGACAATGAACGCGGCGCCGACGAGCTGCCCGATACGAACGGCTATATGAGTCGCCTTGAGGTAGGGAAGCTTCAGGGCCAGCAGGGCGCGCAGGATCCTGCCTCCATCCATCGGAAAGCCCGGCAGCAGGTTGAAGAGCCCGAACACCAGGTTGATCGCCAGGAGAAAAGCCAGCAGGCCGTAGGCCATGGGCTGCTCAGCCATGGACTGCTCACCCGCAGGCTGGTCATTCGAAAAGAGCAGAAGCAGGGGGAAAAGTATGGCGGCTATGACGAAGTTCACCAGCGGCCCGGCGACTGTGATGATGAGTTCCTGGCGGGGCTCCCGGGGGCTGCGCTCAATCATTGCCACCCCGCCAAGGAAGAACATCTTGATCTCGCGTGTCTTGATGCCGTAGCGCCGGGCGGTAAGACTGTGCCCAAGCTCGTGCAGCAACAGGCACACCATTGCACAGACCACGAAAACCAGGGCGGTGGCAAGATCCGCCGGCATGGGAATCGCAGAACCTTCCGGGCTCTTTCCCATTTCCACCAGCTGGGAAGCGAAAAAATAGACCAGCAGCAGGAAGCTCCAATGAGCCTTGATGGGAATACCGAATGCTGTGAAAAGATGGAAAGAACCCAAGAAAAGGGTGTCCCTTCTGCCGGGATGCGAAGTTGTCTGCGATTACCTGAAGTCTAACGCAATCCACTTGGCAGAAACGTATTTTCACCTGTTTTAATTCCGCCGGTTTACCTGAAGTGCCTGCGCCTCAATAACTTGCAGACCAGGCTATACAGCCCCCATCCGCAAACTTGCCTGGCACTGCCAGCATGGCAGTGGGGATGCCGGAAAAGGCAGGTGGAGGCTACCCCGGCTTGTGGAAATACTTGCGCACCAGGTCCCCCGGCGGCGGAGGCGTCCATTTCGTTACCAGGTAGCCCACTACAAAGCTGACCAGCAGGCCGACGATGATCGGATCGAAGTCGAGAAGCTTATACGGTTTGAAAAAACCGCCGTTGGCCCAGATCCCCCCGACGTACATCGACAGGTGAGCCGCGAAGCCTGCCAGCATACCGGCCATGCACCCCTGAACGTTCGAGCGCGGCCAGTAGAGCGCGTAAACCATGGGCGCCAGGAAGCAGGCTGCCAGCCCGCTGCCGGTATAGACGATGATGTCCTGCAAGAATTCCGGGGGATTCACAGCACCGAGCATCGCCCCTGTCCCCACCACAAACGTGAAGAAATAACTCAACCGCTTGACGGTCTTCTCCGTCACCTCTGGGTTGATGTTCCGTTGGTAAATGTCGCGCACCAGC
>JAYGDV010000226.1:0-2104 GCA_046582735.1 Planctomycetota bacterium | reverse complement strand
GCCAACGAGGTGGACCTTGAGCCAATTGGAATCTCCACCGGGATTGCGAAAGAGCTTTCCCCCGGTGACGAGATCGAGATAGCCATCACCGTTATAATCTCCCCAGGCGCCCTGGTAGGTCTTCTCAGTGTTCATGCCCGCTGCGCCAGGAACCTCCACGAACTTCCAGTCGCCTGCATTGCGGTAGAGGACGCTCCTGTTGCCGCCGTAAACCGTGGTGAAAAACAGGTCGAGCAGGCCATCGTTATCAAAATCTGCAAGGGCCGGAGAAGCGTAAGACTCCTGCCAGCGCAACCCCGCCCCAGCGCTCTTGTCTTCAAAATGGAACTTACCCCCAGGCCCCAAATTTCGAAGGAATTTCGGCCGGTCCTGGTAGGCAGGCGGATGGCTGAAGTTGCCGACAAAGAGATCAAGATGCCCATCGTTGTCGAAGTCTCCCCAGGCTGAACCGATCGTATGTCCCCAGGCACCCAGGCCGCCATCTCCGGCTGTCCCGAACGGGGTCGCCACGTTGGCAAGCCCTCCCTTACCGTCATTCTGCCACAGCAGGTTCGGCTGCAGGCGATAGTTGGAAACGTAAATATCGAGATCGCCATCCTCGTCAAAATCAGCCGCGGTAATACCCCGGGCCGGCTGGAGATTCCCCTTGGTCCGCCAGCTCTCTTCAAATTTCCCCTTACCCAGGTTTCGGTAGATCACATCGGTAAAACCGGCGACTTTCGCCCAGATCTCATACCCACCGACATAAAAATCAACCAGGCCATCTCCATCGAAATCACCCGAGACAGCGCCAAGGGAGATCTTAGTCGGCAGCGGAGGCATGTTCTTTGTCGCGTCCTCGAAGCCCTTGCCCTTCCTGTTCAGGAGGATCTTTCCAGTCCCCCCCCAGCAAAAGAGATCCGGATAACCATCATTGTCGATATCCGCCCAGATGCCATCACCCCCCCCCGGCTGCTGCCCGGCACGCTCGAACTTCTTTCCCTTGAGGTTCCTCCAGAGCTGCCCCGAGGTCCACAGGTCCACCCAGCCATCGGCATCATAGTCAACCCAGGCCGCGACCCCTCCGCCGAGACCCTTCAGGCCGGTGGCCTCCGTCACATCTGTAAAGCCCTCGGCTCCTCGAAGACCTTGCGCAATCGACAAGGCCAGGAAGGCAGCGAGCCCAAACACAAACAACCTGCAGTAAGAAGTCATTTCCGATCCCGGGGTCATGATGCGCCTCCTGTTGAAATCTTTGCTCCTGGATAAAACCATCCTCCTCTAAAAGATAGCTGGAACCGGCTGCAAAAGCGACAACACGGGGTCAGCGCAACCTGTTAACCTCCACGAATGAAACAACCGCCGCTGAAGACCAGGGGAAGATGGGGCTGGTTGGCAGGAATCCTGGCCCTCACCTGTTCCCTGCTTCCGGCATCAGGGCCCACAACCCGGCAGCCTCCCAACATCATCTTCATCCTCGCCGACGATCTCGGCTGGGCCGAGCTCGGCTGCTACGGGAGCTCCTTCAACGAAACCCCGAACCTCGACCGGATGGCCCGGCAGGGAATCCGCTTCACCGAAGCCTACGCGGCGGCCCCGGTTTGTTCACCCTACCGGGCGAGCTTCCTGACCGGCCAGTACCCTGCGCGCCACGGGATCCTCGATTACCTGCGGCCGAACACAGCGACACCACTCTCTGTCGACCATGTAACCCTTGCGGAGATGCTCAGCAAGAACGGCTATGCGACCTGCATGATCGGCAAGTGGCACCTCAGCGGCTACCGCTACCATGGCGCCGCCAGGGAGCTGCGCGCGACCGACCATGGCTTCGATGAGGAGCTCGCGAGCGAGGTCAAGGGGGTCGGCAACGGGGCCAATTTCTGGCCCTACGTATTCCGCACCCAGCCGATCCGCTGGCTCAATATCCGTGAAAACCGGCTTGGCAAGGAGGAATACCTTATCGACCGAATGAACCACGAGGCTGTTCAATTCATTGAACGAAACAGGAAACGCCCCTTCTTTCTTTATCTGAGCCACTACGCCACCCACTCCATCCTCAACGGCAAACCCGCCATCGTTGAAAAATACCGGCGCAAACATCCTCCCGGAAAGAGCACCCGCAAGC
>JAYGDV010000219.1:0-1741 GCA_046582735.1 Planctomycetota bacterium | reverse complement strand
GGGAAACCGTCCGGCACCGGCACCCACACCGGCCCACATTCATTTTGACCTCTGGCTCGGACCTGCCCGTGAGCGCAAATACCATCCCAACCTGCTGCCGGCCAACTGGCGCAGGTGGTGGGAATTCGGCGGTGGAACCCTGGGCGACATGGGCTGCCATCATATGGACCTGAGCCATTGGGCTCTGAAGCTGCGCCACCCGGTAGCCGTCTCGACCAAGGGCCCCCCGGTCCATGCTGAAGGCTGCCCCTCAGGTCTCCATGTTACGCTCGAGTTTCCCGCCCGCGGCAAGCTGCCCCCGGTCAATGTTCACTGGTACGACTCGGGAAAACATAGCTACCTGTTCAAGAAGTACAACCTTCCCCGCTGGGGAGATGGAACTCTCTTCGTCGGCACCAAGGGTGTCATGCTTGCCAGCTACGGCGGCTACAAGCTGCTGCCCGAGGCTGACTTCAAGGGCTACCAGCCACCTCCAAAATCGATTCCGGATTCGATCGGTCACTACAACGAGTGGATCCAGGCTTGTAAAACAGGCTCCCCCACCACCTGCAACTTCGATTATTCCGGAGCCCTCACCGAGTCTGTACTCCTGGGGAACGTGGCCTACCGTACGGGAGAGCGAATCGAATGGAATGGTGAGAAGTGCGAGGTGACCAACAGCAAGAAGGCCAACGCCTTGATCCGCAAAGAGTATCGCAAAGGCTGGGAGGTCTGAGTCGGCAGGCTGTTCCTGGAAAATAGGCAGAGGCGCAGCGGCCATCAGGCGGCTGCGCCCCTGCTTTATTCCTGTAGGTTTTGATTTTGAGGCTAAACGCATGAACCTGAAAAAACTCAAGGCGGCCTTCGTGACCTGCTGCCTACTGGCGGTCCTGGCGGGGACCGTCCTGGCGGAGAGAAAGCCCAATATCGTCTTCATCCTCGCCGACGACCTGGGCTACGCCGAGCTCGGCAGCTACGGGCAGAAGAAGATCCGCACCCCGCACCTTGACCGCCTGGCGAAACAGGGCATGAGCTTCACCCGCAACTACTGCGGCAACGCCGTCTGCGCCCCCTCCCGCTGCGTGCTGATCACAGGAAAACACCCCGGGCACGCCTTCATCCGAAACAATGGTGAGGTCAAGCCCGAGGGACAGAGGCCCATCCCCGACTCCGAACAGACCATCGCCGAGGGCCTCAGAAAACGCGGCTACGCTACGGGCGCCTTCGGCAAATGGGGCCTTGGCGGCCCCGGCAGCGAGGGCGATCCGGTCTACCAGGGCTTCGACCGGTTCTTCGGCTACAACTGCCAGCGCCACGCCCACAGCTACTATCCCTCCTACCTCTGGAGCGACAAGACAAGGATCACCCTCAACAACAAGCCGCCTGTCCCGGGGCATGCGTCCCTGCCAAAAGGAGCTGATTCGAAAGACCCCCGGAGCTACGACATCTTCAAGGGAAAGGACTACGCCCCGGACCGGATCAACGAGCAGGCGCTGAACTTCATCCGCGCGAACAAGGACAGGCCCTTCTTTCTCTACTACCCGACCGTCATCCCGCACGTGGCGCTGCACGTTCCCGATGAGGAGCTGAAGCCCTACCTGGAGCTCGGCTGGAGAGACCCTCCCTTCACCCGGGACGGAGGATACGGCTACACCCCCCACTTCACCCCTCGCGCCGCCTACGCCGCCATGATCACCCGCATGGACAAATACATAGGCCGGGTTCTCGACCTGATCGATGACCTGGGCCTCACCGATGACAC
>JAYGDV010000215.1:0-4125 GCA_046582735.1 Planctomycetota bacterium | reverse complement strand
GGTCATGATCTTCGGCTCCCCCAAACAGAGGAATCTCGCCGAGGGAGATGACCGGCGCACGGGTTTTGAGCGCGCTGCCGAAGTGCTTCGGGAAGCCGGCAGAACCTGTGAGAACCTCGGCGTTCAGCTTCTGCTCGAGGCCCTCAGCCCAATGGAAACGAACTTCATCCAGACCATCGAGGAAGCACTCGAGCTGCGAGATGCCATCGACTCCCCCGGCATTGGCTACATGCTCGACTGCAAGGCGATGAGCTCGATGCCTGAAGGAATCGAGGGGACCATACTGCGGCATGGAAAAGAGGCCGGCCACTTCCACGCCAACCAGCCCGACGGCAAAGGCCCCGGGATGGGGGAAGTTGAGTTCCAGCCGATTCTCTCCGCCCTCGAGGAGAGCGGCTACGAAGGCTGGGTATCAACGGAGCCATTTGACTACAAACCCGACCCCATGACCGTCGCAAGGACTGCGCTCAATACTCTTCGTGAAGCCGCAGGCTCCTGAATGACCCCGCAACTGGAAAGAAAGACAGGCCGCCGCCCGGTTACAGGAGCTCACCGAACGATCCTGCCGGTAATCACCCTGCTGGCCGTTCTCTGCCAGGGAACGCTCCTGCGTGCCCGGGAGGATCCCTCCTCGAGGTGGGATCAGGTTGCCCGCTCCGTAACCATCTACCGCGATGGCTGGGGGGTACCCCATATTTTCGGGCCGACTGACTCGAGTGTCGTATTCGGGCACCTCTATGCACAGGCCGAGGATAATTTCTGGCAGGTAGAGGAAAACTTCATCCTGGCCACAGGAAGGGGAGCCGAGGTGCATGGGGAAAAGTCCCTCCCGGCAGACATCCTTGTGCGAGCACTGGAAATCAGGAGACTTTCCATCGAGGAATATGAGCGCTCCTCCCCCGCCCTTCGCGAGCTCTGTAATGCCTTTGCCGGGGGGCTCAACTACTTCCTTGAAAAAAACCCCGGCGTCAAACCCAGGCTGCTGAAACGTTTCGAACCCTGGCACGTTTTTGCCTTCTGCCGCTACGGAATCTACGTGCAGTTCGTGCTGCGAAAGGCCGGGGTGCGGGGGCGGGAAGTACAGGGGGCCCTGAAGGAGCTTCCACCCGGGAACAGCCAGGGCTCGAATATGTGGGCGCTTGCCCCTTCAAGGAGCACCACAGGCCACGCGCTGCTCTTCATCAATCCCCACCAGCCCTTCTTCGGCGCCGGGCAGTTTTACGAAGCCCACCTGCACAGCGAAGAGGGCCTGAACATCTCCGGCGCATCCTTTTTCGGCTCCCTGATGCCGACCCTGGGGCACAACGAGAAATTAGGCTGGAGCCATACAGTCAATTATCCTGATATCGCCGATCTTTATCTTGAGACCTTCGATCTGTCGGAGAAACCTCTCGAATACCGCTGGGGCAATAAATACCGCAAGGCAACGGAGTGGAGCGAGGAGCTTAAGATCTATACCCCCACGGGTATGAAAAAGCGCCGCTTCCTGTTTCGTAAAACACATCATGGCCCCATCATCGGAACTCGAAAGGGGAAACCCGCAGCCCTCCGCCTGGCGCGCTTTGAAGAGGGCGGCCAGATTGCCCAATGGTACGCAATGGCCCGGTCGACCTCGATGGATGAGTTCAGGAAGGCGGTCTCCCGCCTTGCCATCCCGATGTTCAACGTGATGTACGCAGACCGGGAAGGGAACATATTCTACCTCTACAATGCAGCAGTCCCCCGCAGATCGGGCGAGTTCAACTGGAGCGAACCGGTCGACGGCAGCGACCCCCGCACCGAGTGGAAGGGATACCATCCCATAGAGGATCTCCCCCAGCTTCTAAACCCACCCGGCGGTTTCCTCCAGAACTGTAATCAGACACCCTTTAAAACCACCAATGGGAACAACCCACGCCCGGAGAATTTTCCGGCCTACATGGTGACGGAGGAGGACAACCCCAGGGGGAAAATATCGAGACGGCTTCTCTCACGACCGGGTAAATTCTCCCTGGACTCTCTCTGCGAGGCCGCCTTCGATACGACCGTGCTCCTTGCAGAGGAGACGATTCCAGGAATCGTTCGGGCCTGGGAAGGAATTCGACGCACTGACAAGAGAATGGCGAAACGGCTGGCGGCGCCTGTGGCTGAGTTGAAAAATTGGGACCGGGTAGCCCGCGTTGATTCAACCGCCATGACCTTGTTCGCGATCTGGGCAGAGCTCGGAAAGTTCAAGCTCGACCCCCGGAAAGATCGACGCGGCGCCCTGAGAAACCTGCTCAAAGCCACAACCGGGCTTCGCTGGTATTTCGGCACCTGGCACGTACCCTGGGGTGAGATCAACCGCCTGCAGAGAATTCCCCCCGGCAGCAAAAAGAAATTCAGTGACTCAGAACCCAGCCTCCCGATAGCCGGCGGCCCTGGCTGGCTGGGAATGGTATTCAACTTCTATGCCCGGCGCGAGGAGGGGCAAAAAAAACGCTATGGCGTAGCAGGACACTCCTATGTCAGCGCGGTCAGCTTCGGCCCCCTTACGCAGGCACGATCCATCCTGGTCTTCGGGCAGAACGCGGACCCCGCCTCTGTGCATTACTTCGACCAGGCAAAGCTCTACGCACAGAAGAAGTTCAAGCCCGCCCTGTTTACCCGTGAAGAGATCGAGAAAAACAGTAAACGGGTGTACCATCCGGGAGAAATGACGGGAAAGAAACCATGACGATGATCCACCCCAGCTCCCGCACCCCGGTGAAGATGCCTGCCGCGCTGCGCATGCTTATTATCCCGGCCCTCTGCATCGCTGTGGCAGGTCGCGGCCATGGCCAGGACGATGCCGAAAAACAGGTCGATGCGGAAATCCAGAAGCGCCGCCAGGCGCTCTCCAGCTGGGTCTTCGAGCCCCTGGAGCTTGATGGGTCCTCTTTCCGTCTCCACATGGACCGGCACAACTCGAGCTTCGTACTGAGCATACGGCGCTCCAACATCGAGTACTACTCGTCCTGGGGCCGCAAGGGTTTCTGCTCCCTGCGGTTAAGTGACGGCAGCCTTGTCCCTGTCGACAAGGTCGAGGACCTGACCGCCAACTCTGAGCGAATCAGGTTCCGGGCAGCCTCCAGCATCGGAGAGATCCCGGCCGTCTGGATCGAGTGGAGAAACATCAAGGGCAGGAGCATCCTCTCTCTCGTTTTTGACATTCCTGAAGAGAGCAGGGAGCAGGTGGCGGGGATCCGCCTCCTTGACCGGGCCCTCTGGGTGAGCGACTCCGATGCAGGAGAAGTCCTCGTGCCCCGTGGAGTCGGAGAGCTCTACTCGGCAGCAACCGAGGCTCCCCTCGAATTAAAGCTCGACCGTTTCCAGGGCCCTGCCACAGCTGTACCTGAAACCAGTTACTCCCTTCCGGTCCTCGGGCTCACCCGTCTCGGTGGGCCGCTGGCGGTGTGCTGGAAAGACCCCGGAGGCGTCATCACCATCGAGAGAGAGGCCGTCGACGGAAACACCTTCCCCGGGAAGCGCGGAATTTTCACCTCGGTGGATTTCAGCAGCAATAGTGCTGAGCTGCTCTTCCTGGTCCCCACGGAGATCAACATGGAGATCCTGGAGACTGCCCGCGTCTACGGCGGCTGGGTCAACAGCAGGAAAAAGATCCCTTCCCTGCGGTACAAAACATCCAAGGAGGAAAGCCTGAGGCCTTTCATCGGAGCGGCCATGTGGAGCCCCTCCATGACCGCCGAGGCCAGCGCTCCCCTGGCCGGACGCAAGGTGCAATATGATTTCAAGCAGCTGGCAGCCATCTCCGAACACTGGAAAAAAGTTCTCGGTATCGAACGCGCAGCCATCATTGCCGGCGACTGGCTGGCAACAGGAAATGGAACGGGCGATCTTTCCGAATGGAGCGCGGCACAGGAGTGCGGCGGCAACGAAGCGCTGGCCCTCGCAGCAGGGCAGATCCGCTCCCGGGGCCACCTCTTCGGACTCTCCATCGATCTCGAGCAGCTCTACAAGGCCCCGGTGGAAAACACCTTCAACCGCGAGACTTCCTGGAAGGCGGCACTCGGAACGGCCAGGGCAAAGGAGAGCCTTCACAACCTGAAGTCGCTTTTCGACCCCCAGCTCCTGGTCATCCAGGAGGCCTCCACGGCGAACTCCGCA
>JAYGDV010000010.1:0-2900 GCA_046582735.1 Planctomycetota bacterium | reverse complement strand
TTCAGTCGTGCTGAAAGAAAGATTTTCGGTGTAGCGGGCTTTTCTAAGTAAGCCCCAGAGACTGAGCTAAAGACCTCCCTGAGATGGGTTACCAGCTACTCAACGTTCTTGTTTTCACCCTCTTCGGCATCTTCTTTGTCGTCCTGACGGTTTCCATCCTGAGCCGGCTTCTGCGTCCGCGTGTTCGCAGTGAAGATGAGCCAGGGAAGCTGGAAACCTACGAGTGCGGTGAGCCCACGATCGGCTCCTCCTGGGTACGCTTCGATATTCGCTTCTATTCCCTTGCCCTGATATTCCTGATCTTCGATGTAGAGGTGGCGTTCCTCTATCCCTGGGCACTGGTATTCAAGACGCTGATGAATAACGGCTTCGGGGGGTTCATTTTCCTCGAGGTCATGGTTTTTCTATGCATTCTCATGGTCGGATTCATCTACTGCTGGGCGAAGGGAGACCTTGACTGGTTGAAGGTGAAGCCATCCATGAGGGCTGCAGTTGTTGAAGAGACTCCCGAACCAGGGGAGGCGGAGAATCCCGAGGAACCTCAAGAGGTAGCGGCCTGATGACCGAAATCGAAAACAGGAATCCTGATCCACTGACCAAGAACGTTGTCCTCATGACGGCGGTGGACGACATTATCAACGCTACCCGTGCGAACTCGGTATGGCCGTTGACCTTCGGGCTTGCCTGCTGCGCGATAGAGATGATGGCCACCGGCGCAGCGAAGTACGACCTGGACCGTTTCGGATCGGGGCCCTTCCGGGGTACCCCGCGCCAGTCTGACCTGATGGTGGTTGCCGGAACGGTTACCCACAAGATGGCCCCCAGGGTGAAGCGCCTCTACGACCAGATGCCCGAGCCCAAGTACGTGATCGCCATGGGTGGGTGCGTGATTCGCGGTGGCCCCTACGTGAAGCATGGCTACCACGTGGTCAAGGGAGTCGACCTGGTGATCCCGGTCGATGTCTATATTCCCGGTTGTCCTCCGAGGCCGGAGGCGCTGCTGGAGGGAATCTTCAAGGTTCAGAAGCTCATGAAAAGAGAGAAGATCCTGGATCGAACGAGGCGCACGACCAAGCCGGAAGTTTACCAGCCTGTTTAGCAGCGGAGTGATTTGAATACATGGCCAGACTTGAAATCGGGCAGATCATAGCGGTACTCAAGGAGAAGCTGCCGGATGCGGTGACCGAAGAGGTCCTCGACGGAGTGGACCCTGTCATTGTCGTTAAGACCCAGGAGTGGAGTGCTGTGGCTGAACTCTGCCGGGATGATTCACGGCTGGGATTTGACCTGCTCTCCTGCATAACAGGCGTGGATTACCCCGAACGCGAAGGAGGGGCGGAGATCGAGGTCATCTATAACCTTGATTCGATCGTCAACCATCACGAACTGACCGTCAAGGTGAAGTTGCCCCGCAGCGATCCGCGCGTGGCTTCCGTCGAGAGCATCTGGGCTACCGCCGACTGGCATGAGCGTGAGACCTACGATCTTGTTGGTGTCATCTTCGAGGGGCATCACAACCTGGTTCGTATTCTTTGTGCCGATGACTGGGTGGGGCATCCGCTGAGAAAAGATTACGAACCGCCGGATTCGTTCCACGGCATCAAGAACGTCATCTATTGAGATTTGTACAGGAAGGGATGTCGGCGGGATTCAGGCAGGGAATAAAATGACCGAAGCGAAAATCAGGACAGAAGAGATGCTCCTTAACATGGGGCCCCAGCATCCGAGCACCCACGGGGTGTTCCGTGTGGTGGTGCGCACCGATGGTGAGCTCATTCTCGAATCCCAGTCTCATATCGGCTACCTGCATCGTTGTTTTGAGAAGTGCGCCGAGGGCAACAATTACCTCCAGGTTGTTCCCTATACCGACCGTATGGACTACCTCTGCGCGATGATGAACAATTGGGGCTATGCCGCAGCGATTGAGAAGCTGACAGGGATCGAGGTTCCTGAACGTGCAGAGTATATCCGCGTCATCGTTGCGGAGCTCAACCGGGTTGCCAGCCACCTGCTGGCCTTCGGAACCTACGGCCTCGACATTGGTGCCATCACGCCGTTCCTCTACGCCTTCCGTGACCGTGAACGGATCCTCAAGATTTTCGAGAAGCTCTGTGGGCAGAGGCTGAACTACAGCTACGTACGCATCGGCGGGGTCACCTTTGACATGACCGATGAGATCCTCTCCGACATCGAGGCCTTCTGTGATTATTTCGATCCGAAGATTATTGATGAGTACGACAACCTCCTTTCCTACAACGGGATTTTCATCTCAAGGACTGCCAACGTCGGGGTGATGCCGGCCGACCTGGCCATCAGCTACGGAGTTACCGGGCCGTCGCTTCGAGGTTCAGGGGTGCAGCGTGATCTGCGCCGGGATGCTCCCTATGGAATCTATGACCGCCTGGAATTTGATGTTCCTGTCGGCTCAGGTGAGATGGGCCAACTGGGCGATTGCTGGGACCGCTACATGGTGCGCATGAGAGAGATGCGCCAGAGCATCCGGCTGGTACGCCAGGCGATCAAGGACATTCCCGATGGCCCCTTCTGCGACAAGAAAGCGTTCAGGGGCGTCAAGCCGAAGGCGGGTGAAACCTACAAGCGGGTAGAGGGGGCCAGGGGAGAGGTCGGCTTCTACGTCGTCAGCGATGGAACGAATATTCCCTACCGGGTGAAAGCGAGGGCTCCCTCCTTCTGTAATATCAGCATCCTGGACAAACTCACGAGCATGAGCAACGTCATGCTCGCTGACCTGGTGGCCATCATCGGCAGCCTCGATATTGTGCTGGGGGAGGTGGATCGATGAATCTCGCCGTCTTTACCACCTTTCTGGGCCAGGCAGGGCAGGTCATCGAAAAGGGTATTGGCGACTTTGCCGCAGAGTATTCATCAAAGTGGGATGG
>JAYGDV010000046.1:0-4820 GCA_046582735.1 Planctomycetota bacterium | reverse complement strand
GAAAGAATGGAATCTCTCAGCGGGCTCAAAAAGGGCTTTGCCCTCGCCCTCTTCATGATCTTCATCCTGCTGGCGATCCCCTTCAAGTCCTACCTGCAGCCACTGATTATCATGTCCGTGATCCCCCTGGGTCTTGTTGCCGCGGTCTGGGGCCACATCTTCATGGGGATGGACATGACGATCTTTTCGATGTTCGGACTGGTGGCGCTGACGGGCGTCCTGGTGAACGACAGCCTTGTCCTGGTCGACTTCATCAACATCTCCCGCAAGGCCGGGGCGGGGCTCTCTGAGACCATCGCCATGGCCGGAAGGGTTCGGTTCCGCCCGATCCTCCTGACCTCGCTCACCACCTTCGCCGGCCTGACGCCACTGCTGCTCGAGCGCAGCCTGCAGGCAAAGTTCCTCATTCCGATGGCGGTTTCCCTCGGATTCGGCGTGCTCTTCGCCACCGCGATCTCGCTCGTGATGGTCCCCGTCGGCTATCTCATCCTCGAGGACATCAAAGGCCTCTTCAGCGAGGAAACCGCCGGGAAAGAAGCGGGGCCACAGCCGGCCCTCGAGCCGGCGGCGGCCCCTGCTCCTCCACCTCTGCCCTGATTCGCTCCCGGGCTCCGTTACTTCGCCGGGGCAGGGGGCTGCGCGACCCCGATCACGCCCTGGGAGATCCGTGCCCCGGCGTTACCCGTAGGCTGGCCGCCATCATCGACCTTTGCATGGATGATCACGCCGCGTCCGACCACCGGATTATTCAGGCCGGCTACGGAGATGTTCTTCGCCAGGATCGTGTAGCTCGCCGTACCGTTGGCATCGGCCTTGAGATTGCCGAGATCGCCCGCATGGCGCCGGGCGGTTGCCGGTAGGCCATGGTCGTGCCCCTCGGGGTTGTAATGCCCCCCGGTGCCCTTGCCGTTGCCCAGGCGGATATCTCCGAACTGGTGAACATGGATCGCGTGCTCGCTGTCAGGCGAGAGCCCCGTGATGTTGGCTTCGACCTTGACGCCATCTTTTGTCTGGGTGAAAACGACGGTCCCTCCCGCCTTGTTTCCCTCCGTCGGCTGCATGACGGCCACGACCTGCCCGGCACCTTTCCACTGCGAGCCATGCTTCTTATGGGACTCACCCTGCTTGTGAAAGGAGACATGGCAGGAGGTTCCGATGCAGATGGAGGCCAGCAGAAGGAAGGCGAAACAGCAGCGTATAGACAACTTCATGGGGGAGCTCCTTGGTTTTGAAAACTCTTTCTGATGAACCAGCCAAAGCCCGCGCTATAACGCAGGACCCGCTATGTTAAGACCTTGGGGGCGATGAAAACAAGGGGCCTGCCCGCAACTCAGGCGAGATAGCCCAGCTCGGCGAGCAGCTTGCCGCAGGCTTTTTCGACCTCGGCCACCTCGCCCGCGGTGAGGTTCTCACGATAGCGCCCAACGCGCCGCGAGTGATTGTCGACATAGTGTCGAACCTGCTTGAGGGCGTGGTAGGAGCCCTCGGTCTCATCCTGGATCTTCCCGCAGAATTCAGCCACAGCCCCCGGGGCGTCGAGCCCCATGAATGCGAGCGCCTCCTCCGCAACCGCAAGGGGCCCCTCGACCAGGTCCTCGTAGCGAACCTCCAGGTAGCGCTCATCAAGACGGGCCCCGTCGGCGCGAGCTGTTTCAACCGCGATTCGCCACTGGTGGGCGCAGCGAACATGGTTCTCCTCCCCATAGCGCTCCAGCAACTCCCTCCACCCGGGCACCTGGAGATGCCCCCATACAGGGCCGCGATTGCGGAACATCAGGGAGGCCGCTGTATCCCTTCCGTCGCGCACGATGTGGAGGAAACGCGCCCAGGGAAAGAGCTCCGCGAGAAAAGGCAGGCGCAAAACATGCTTGGGGTTCTTCTCAAGGAGAACCTCTCCCGGCTCCCCCCTCAGCCGCTGTGAAAATTCCGAGTAGACCTGCCTGGCGACCTCGGGTGTCGCCGAAGAGGCGTCCAGGCGATGGTCGGCTCCTTCCTCGACGATGGAATTCCAGGTCGGACTGAGCTCGAAAAGGTAGGTAATGTCCGGATGGGCAGCCAGGGCCTCGCCAAAGATGGAGGTTCCCGAGCGTGCGCAGCCCAGCAGGAACACCGGACGCGGAATCAGTCCGCGCCCCATGTCCAGGACGTCGTCTGGAAGGGTAGATATTTCTGCCATTTGTTTTCCACGTAATCGGCGCTGGGGCCGAACTCTGCCATGAACTCTTCTCCCCAGCGGCGCTTGATCTTTGCCGAGCGCTCCCTGCGCTCGACGAGACGGCCCTCTGAATCCTTGAACTTATGCCAGGCATAACAGTCGAGCGCATAGCTCTTATGCCCCTGCTCCCGGGCAGCGAGGCTCAGGTCAATCCCGTAGCAGTGAAAGCCCGGCAGCCCGGCATCAAACCCGATGCCGTTTCGCCTGCGAATACCCAGCAGTTGCTCATCGAGCGACTCGACCTCCTGGGGCAGCGGGCCTTCAAAATGGTAGCCGCTGGGGTCGGACCAGTGGCCCCTGAGCTGCTTTTTCTCCCCCGGGATCACCCCCAGCGCCCCGACCGGCCCGATGACTCCCCAGCCGGGATCCACCGCTTCGAGCTCCCGCAGGCCCGAGAAAAAACGGTGCTCCCAGCCGTCATAGAGATAGAGATCCTGGTGCACGAAGAGAACTAGGTCGTTCTTTACCTTCTCCAGTGCCTCGCTGTAGAGGGCGGAGATGCTCTCATAGCGGCTGTTGGCGGAATTATCGACCAGCAGGATCTCGTGGCGCCCACCGCGGGCAACCGCCGATGCCAGGAAGTTGTTTCTCAGCTCCTCCTCATCATTGACCGCCACCACGAAGCTGACAGGCTCTCCCTCCGCCTCGGGCGCATCCAGCAGGTTCTCATGCTCGAGAGGATCGTAGGCCAGGTTGTAGGAGTACTCCCGCGTTGTGTCATTGCGCCGAACGCTGATTCGTTTGAGCGGATAGGTGGTCTCCGAGTTCACCTCGATACTGCAGGTGTCATAGCTCTCCCTGGCACAGTCTTCATTCCAGTAGAGATAGCCGCGGTCCTCTCCGCGCAACCGGCGATGAGGCGGAAGGTCAAAGAGGAAGCGGCCCGGGAACCCGGCAACCGCATCTCCGAGCAGGGTCAGGATCGTGGGAACCACATCGATTGTTGAGCACTGCTGCCGCTCCAGGAGCGGGACCTCGTAATGCGACCGCAGCGGCGGTGGAAGCCAGATCGCCAGCGGAACATGGGTAAGATCCCCATGAAGACGTCCGCAGTGATGAACCCGGCCGCGCTCGGGCTCGAAGCCCTCGCCGTGATCACTGACGAAAACCACGATGGTGCTCTCAGGGTCAACCAGGTGAAGGAGCTCGTCGAGGCGCGCATCGTAGCCGCGGACCCCCGAGTCATACTTGGCCACCAGGTCGCGCTTTTCCCGGTCCCAGTCAACCCCGGCAGGCGGGTTGCACCAGATCTCAGGCCCGTCCCTGACATCGCGAAGCGCCGGGTGGATCCCCCCATCGACCCAGTCTCCCACATCGAGGTAGTAGTCCCGCCCCATGTGGTAGTCATGCACGAGGTTGCTGTGGAAAGAGAGAAACCAGGGCCTGTCAGAACCCTTGCGTGACTCCAGGAACTCCCGGGCCATTACGAAAGGCTTCTCATGGTCTTCGCGATGGACCCAGTCGTAGCGGTCGAAGCCATCATCCCAGCCGAATGATTTCCACTTGGCCGGCCGGCGCTCGAAACCCAGGCTCTCGAGATATTCCGGCGGGATCGTGTCGGAGACGACGTTGCCGTTGTTGGCAATCCCGACCCGCTCATAGTCCTCGCCGAGATAGTGACCGAGCTTGGGCTTCTGGAACCTGTTGTTATGATCATAGAGGCCGTGGCCGCCGGGAAGGTGCCCCGTGATGATCGAGGCGCAGCCCGGAAGGGTCCAGCCCACCGGGGAGTGGCAGTTGGTGAACAGGGTCGCCCCCTCCAGCCGGCGCTGAAGCAGGGGCATGGTATTGCGCTCGTAGCCGTAAAAAGGCAGGTGACGGGCGCCCAGGTCATCTGCGATGACAAGCAGGACATTGAACAACTGGCGGCGCTCTGCGGGGGTATAGGCAAGCTGCATGGAGGTATCTTCGGGACGGGACATCGGGCTCATTCTACTTCCCATTCAGACGCAACTCAAAGGCGCCCTATTCATCCCCGTTTTCCCTGTCGCCATCAACGCCCTCGAGGCTCTTTACCTGCCGCTCAACAACACGCAGGCGGTCGTGAAACCTCAACAACCATAGAACTATGGCCACCGCGAGCGCGATCTGCACCAGGTCCCAGATCATTCCCATCTCTTCCTCCTTCAACCTTTTCGATGACACTGCCGCGACGGAAACCGGACAGGGTTCTTGCCCTCGAGGCTTTCATTCCGTAGATTCTGCCAGATTAGTACCTTCTTCGCCAACCAGGACGGAAATGGCTTCATGGTTCATCCAGACCGCTACTTTGATCCGGACCCCACAATCCGCAAGCTGGCATCGGAGCTTTACGCCTCGGTCGCCAATCTGCCCCTCGTCTGCCCGCATGGGCACGTCGACCCCGCTCTGCTGGCCCGGAACGAACCCTTTCCCGATCCCGCACAGCTGATCATCATCCCCGACCACTATATTTTCCGCATGCTCTATTCCCAGGGAGTGCGGCTTGAAAGCCTTGGAATCGCGCCGCTGGATGGCGGCGCCTGCGAAGAAGATTCGAGGAAGATCTGGCAGACCTTTGCCGACCACTACCACCTTTCCGCGCCACCCCGACGGCCGGCTGGCTCCAGCACGAATTTGAATCGGT
>JAYGDV010000514.1:0-5650 GCA_046582735.1 Planctomycetota bacterium | reverse complement strand
GCTGAAGCTGCCGGAGTACTACACCACGCAGCCCGAGAAGAAGGCCGACGAAACCCGCGAGGAGCGTTACCTCAACCTGCTGCTGCAGCTCTCGCACGTGATTGCAGAAGAAAGCAACCTCACCGCCATGTTTAACAAGGTGAGCGATGTACTCGGCGGCAGCCTGGGAGCCGACCATCTGTACATCCTCGGGATCCATCCGCGCTCGGATACCGAAGAGGCGGACAGCCTCGACCAGCTCGACATCCTCGGTCGTTTCGACAAGGTGGAAGACCCGGACCAGGCTGCCGGGGTTTCCCGCGGGATCGTCTCGCAATGCCTCGAGCAGAAACACTCCATTCTCACCTCCGATGCCTCCCTGGATCTTAATTTCAATGCGATGGCCAGTGTGGTACTGAACCAGATCCGCTCGGTCATCTGCGCCCCGATAACCGTCCTGGGGAAGAACCTGGGGGTTCTCTATATCTATTCCGGCAAACCGGAAGCCTTCCAGTCCGAAGATCTCGAGCTCGCCTCCGCGGTGGGAATTCAGCTTGGCTCCACCCTGGCATTGCTCAAACAGATGGATCAACAGGATCGCTTCTTCCGCAGCTCGATCAAGACCCTGGTGGCTGCCGCAGAGATGCGGACCCCCGGCCCAAGAGGTGCGTGTGAACGCATCGCCTCCTACTCCCTGGCGATTGCCCGGGAGCTGGGATGGGATGCTGCACAGGCCCGCAATGCCTGGCTGGCCGCCATGCTCCATGAGATCGGTTCCATCCCCATGTCGGACCAGGAACTCGAAAACCAGGTTCTCAACGATCCCAAGCGCAACCACTACGCCCGGGAGATTCTCAGCGACATTCCCCGCCTGGAGGAAATCCTGCCTGCCATCGAACAGCAGAATGAAAGGTGGAACGGCAGTGGATCACCAGAGGGGCTCGAGGGAGAAGCCATCACCCCCCTGGCGAGAGTCCTGGGGATTGCCAAGGAACTGGACGACCAGCTCTACGGCCAGGAAATCGGAGAGGAACCCAAGCCGGTAAAATCATCCCTCGTTCAGCTGCGGGACATGGCCGGCAAACAATTTGACGCTGCGACCGTCAACGCCCTGCTGATTGCCTACAGAAACGGCCGGCTCTTCGATACAACTGAAGATTCCTTCAAGAATCCAGATTCCGATTCCTGAGCGAGAAACTTCAGCACGAGAGCCCCGGGGGGAAACAGCAGGAGGGACCGGGCGGTCCCCGTCCGGGTTCCTTACTGGGAGATGGCCAGTAGATCGCCCTGGATTCGATCCTTCAGATTGGCAATTTCCTGAAGACGGCCTCCATAGCGGTTCTGCAGTTCCGCGTCCATCTTGAGCTCGCTCTCGAGGCTGCTCAATTCAGAGATGAGCGCCCTGAAGCATTTCGCGCCCCATTCTCTTTCATTCATCCGCTGGACACCTCTGGAGACCCGGGAGCGCCGCATGAACTCCTTGCCTGTCTCGCTGTAGATCTTTCCCACGTAATCCAGCTTGAGCTGAATGTATTCGCCATCGGGCCGTGCTCGAACGTTCCTGCTGTCCTCAGCCAGTTGGCGCACGCTCGGAGCCTCCGGGGCATCGCCGAAACTGCTAAACATGAATTTAGCCAGGAGAGGAATAGCAATAGCGATGATGATCCCAGCTATGAGATCGACCGGGTCGAATTCACCACGCAATCTTCGTTGGCCTGTAATTTTCATACGGAAAACTTCCTTCAGAAACCCTTCGATTTGTTGAGGTCGTATAGAATCTTGCTGACCTCACTGCGGATCCTCGAATACCCCTTGAAATCCTCCTTGAGGTACCCCTCCGCGTCCTGGTAAGGCTTCATTTCATCATTCCATTCTACCAGCCAATCCTGCATTCGCCCCGATAGCCTTTCAGCGCTTGCTTCACCACTTGCACCGTCCTCGACAAGCAATTTGCGAACTCTCCTCCACTCGTTCTGGAACGAGTTCACCTTGCCCTCAAGTTGCTTGATCCTGGTGTTCGGATCGTTCACAACAACCACGGGAGCACTTCTGAAGATGCCCGACCCGAAAAAAAGTAAAACAATAATCACCACGCAGGGAACCACTATTGCTGCAACCGCTGCCGTCGGCACCCCCGCCTTTCGAGCCACAGGAGCACGGTAATTTGATGAGCCCTGGCGGCCTTCTACAGACCGCTTCCGCGGCGGCGGTGGCCGCTTCGTGTCACCGGCCCGGGGCTTGAACCCACCTTTTTTCGATCCGAAAGGGTTTTTCTTTTCCACCATCTGGCAAACCAATCTGCAGAGGCCCAGTCAATCCGGCTCCGGTTAAGGGAGCCATGAGAACGGGCGGTTGAATTCCATATCCTTCTGAGAGTCGATCCAAACAGCATGTTAGCACGCAAGGTAAAGCCCACAAAGCACGGAATGAAAACACCCCGGCTGGGACCTTTTCTCTCCCTGAAACAACCCCAAGAAAACCCTAATCTGTCCTATAGACAGGCCTATAGCGGGGTCTCATCGCCAAGCTCACGGCGCAGGAGATTGACGAACTGACCGAATTCCTCTTCGTTCCGGCTGTCGAGGCGAACGAGGTTTTCATGCGCGTTCAGAACGACCCTCTGGCGTTCATCGTGGCTGACCGCTCTCGACTCCAGGCGTTGAAGCTCGATCGCTGGAAGCTCGACAGGGGAATCACACAGGTGGACCATCCTGTCGATGCCTACCTCACTGAGAATCCTGCTGTGTTCCTCGAGAGTATTTACCAGCACCACGAGCTTTGCCTCGCGTGAGATTCCAAGGAGGATCCCCATAAAGGTACTGTCGAAACCATCGCACTGGGAGAGGTCGAAGATGAACTTACGCTCATCCTTGCGCTCCAGGTTCATGATGAACTGCTGGAAAGCGATGCTGTTGTTCATCGTGCCGAGACCGACAACCCGGGAAAATACGATATCGTCGCTGGTAGCGACAAGAAAGTAACCCTGGCCTGGTTTCGAGAAAGAAGAGGACAGACTCATCGAGAAAGCAACCTGCGTTTAGGTATCACAGTCGGCAGGTGAAAAAAGGCAACCGGGAAACTCTATGCTCCAAGATCACCGTATACACTCAACAGCCAGTGGCCGAACGGCCGAGGCTCGGGAGAGGACTCAACCCCGGCCGAAAGTTTCTGCCGGGGGAAAAGCCATCAGCTATAGCTATTGTGTAGCATGGAAGCGGAAGGGTCAAACGATTGCATTCTGGATGCAATAATTCAGCCGAAAGGATCAGAGCTCCTCGAGGAGCTTCCTGGCTGCGCCTTCAATGCGCTCGGAGGTCTCGTACTCTCCGGCCTCGATCAAGCGTTTGAGATCCGCCACCTTCTCCATACGAACCGCCGGCACCTGGGAAAGTTTCTCGAGCAGGTGAGCCTGCTCTGAAATCTGCACCTGGTCGGCTACCTTGTCCGATGAAACGGTCTTGTCTGCACCCTGCGCCTCGGCAGGCTTCAGCTCTGGTCTTTCAGGACCGGATATACCACTGGGACCATGAATTTCCATTTGTCCCCTCCCTAATCAGTCAAAGTAACAAAACAAAACACCTGCTAACAGGCAGAGAACATCCCTCTGAATCTGATTGAATTTCACCTGAATATTATCAGAGGAATGAACCTTACTTCTTTCTTCTTATCGGCAAGGCGGGCTAAAACCTTTGATAAAATCAGGCTTTTTAGCGATTGAGCAGGCTGCAGTATCCCTGCTCTACCCGGGATCAACTTACCGTGGTCAGAATATCCCACCGGAGCATCATGAAGGACATCTTTACAGGAAAAGGACTTATGTAATTGCAGGGCACCCATGCCACCTCCTGATCACCCGGAGCAGGTGGAGTATTCCAGGCTGCCTTGAAATAGAAATAATAATAATAAAACGGCGGTAATCCCGCTGGATTACCGCCGTTTCACTGAATTCTGTCCCTGCTCAGCGCAGCTGAATAATCACCTCGTGATGCTGTCCGCTGACAGCCTCTACCTCGACCTCTGCACTGATCGGGACTGCATAATCGCTCCCCTTGGGGTTCGTGGCCGGATCGTAAGGCTGGGCTTTCCCGAACTTGTGCGCCTTAACCGTATAAACACCCGGAGTCACCCCGAGAAATTCAAAGCCACCCTCGGGACCGGTCTTGGTGGTCCCTCCACTGGAGGTAGTCGACTTGTCAGCTCCGATGAGGTAGACGGCAATCTTCTTTATCGGCTGGCGGCGTGAATCCACCACCACCCCGGAAATGCTTGACGCGGCAGCCAGTGCAATCTCCAGCCCCTGGCTTTTACCGACAACCCGCGGATCAACACCGCTGACTCGCTTTTTGCCGAAATCAGAATGGCTCACCTCCAGCACGAGAACCTGGTCCTTCAAACCGGTGAAGAAAAACTCGCCGGTCGCGTTGGTGGTTACGATAGAGGTCGCCTTGCCCGGCTGAAAAGCCCGGGCGCCTTGCGCCACGCGAACCCTGGCCCCGGCGATCGGCTCATTCGTCTGGGCCGAAATCACGACCCCGTTTACAGCGCCGCCTTCACTCAACTGGATGTCACCAACGTCGACAACCTCCCCTGCTTCAACCCGAAGATCGGTCAGGGTCACGGCTGCGTATTTGAGGGAGCGAATAGAGAGAGAATAGATTCCATCATCTACCCCCTTGTATTCAAAACGCCCATCGGCCGGATTGAAATTGCGTGCGCGCAGCCGGACTCCGCTTCTTGCCTGCCCCTTATTGGGCTGGGCCTTTACGGAGAATGACTTTGCCGCTTGACCCGTCGGATCCAGGACGCGCCCAACGATGACGGCCAAGGGTTTCAGCTCCACACGCAGGTCCGTGGTGCCTACCTTGACCCTCTCGTCGAGATAGGTGCTGTAGTCCTTGTTGTTGATTTCAAGCTCGACAAAGTCTTCTGCGATAATGCTGGTGAACTCGAAGGCCCCCTTGCTGTTGGTAACCACCCGGTGCTCCTTGAGACCGGCCCCGAGGTCACGAACGATCACCTCGGCACCCTGGATCGCCTGCTCCTCTACATCCACGACAACCCCGGCCAGCTTTCCACCCTGCTCCAGGACGATTCGAATCCCCGTGTTGCGCTGTCCTTCCCGAACCTCTACCGCAGGCGTGTGGCTGTCAACATAACCGGCGGATTTGGCAATAAGATCAAACTTCCCGGCATGGAGCCCACGCACCAGGAACTTCCCTCCATCAGAGGTCTGCACACTGGTTCCGGGGATGAGGTCGGTTCCACCTTCCGGGCGGGCCTCGACCCATACGCCATTGACTGGTTGTCCTTCTTTGTTGACGACTAACCCCTCGACCTCTCCGCCAAGCTGGACGACGATCTTGCCGGCATCCACCTGCTGGCCGGAGGCGAGAACGAACGTATCAGAATAGCACTCGAGAAAGCCCGTCAGCTTCACGCGGACCTGGAGGTCTTCGCCTGACTCCACGTTGCCGATCATGAACGAACCTTCCCGGTCGGTTGTTCCATTACCGAGGACCCTGAGCGTAACCTTGGAGTCGGCTGAGGGGCGAACCTCTATATGCGCACCGGGCATTGGATCTCCTGTGGTATTAACTACTGCTCCAATGACAGCGCCGGTCTGGTGCAGCTCGAAGATCTGTTCAAATTCCTGGCCCTTACGAATTGAAAC
>JAYGDV010000351.1:0-6202 GCA_046582735.1 Planctomycetota bacterium | reverse complement strand
ACCTCGAAGGAGGGTAAGCTCGAGGGCGTGGTCTCGATCAGGGATCTGCTCAAGGCGCGCCCGGAAACTTCCGTCCAGGACCACATGGAGACCGACATCGTCAAGGTGGAGGTAGAGACTGACCGGGAGGAGGTCGCCGCCGTTGTTGACAAGTACAACCTGCCGGTTGTTCCGGTGGTTGATTCCAGCGGCAGCATCCGCGGGATTGTCACCTTCGACGATGTGCTGGATGCGGTCCAGGATGAGCACAGCGAAGATATGCTTCGAATGGCGGGAACAACGGCCATCCACCCTTATTACGAACCTGTCCATGTTGGAGTGGCAAAGCGTCTTCCCTTCCTGCTGGTGACCCTTACCGGTTGTATCGGGGTGCTGCTGGTGCAGAACCATTTCAGGGAGGTCATCGCTGGAGACGGAACCGCTGAGGCCAGCCTGCTCATGCTGCTGGTGTTCCCCATCGTCCATCTCATCAGCGGTCTTTCGGGAAATGTGGCTGTGATCACCTCGACGGTATTCGTTCGGGGCCTGGCGACCGGCGAGATCTACCCGGGGCGAATATCCCGCGCGGTCTGGCAGGAATTGCTCATCGGAATCCTGATCGGAATGGTGATCGCCGTGCTTGTAGGCCTGGTGCTGTCGCTCTTCTTCTGGCAGAGGTATGACCCTGATATTATCCTGGTGGTGGTTTGCGGCCTCTTCGTCTCGATTGCCTGGGCTGCCGTGATCGGTGCCCTTGTGCCGGTCATCTGCAGGCGGGTAGGCATCGATCCGGCAATCGCTTCCGGGCCCTTTGTGACGATCACGGTTGATATCTCTGCTTCATTCATTTTCCTGCTCTTTGTCCTGAAGATGCTCGCGGCCCGGCTCAGTGCGGGCTCCTGATCGATGGGTGCCAAGGGACTGGCAGTGGGGGTGGATCTCGGCGGAACGAAGATCGCCGCAGGGATCTTTGAGCCCGGAGGCAAGCTGCTGGGTGAACTGGCTGTTGAGCCGACCCTTGCCGATGGCCCCGCGGAGGGAAGCCGGGAATCGCTTCTGCGCGCTGTCGATGGCGCTCTCGCGGGCGCGGGAATTGATTCCGGGGAACTCGCTGGAATAGGGGTCGGTGCCCCGGGCCCGCTCGACGCATGCTCCGGGACCCTGCTGGAGATCCCGACCCTGCCCGGGCTGCATTTTTTCCCTCTCCGGGGAACCCTCGTACAACGCTATGAAACGCGGGTGGAGATCAGCAACGACGGCAATTGTTTTGCCCTGGGGGAGGCGCTGTACGGTGTGGCCATGGCGGAGCGCGTGGTGCTCGGGGTAACGATTGGAACCGGTTGTGGCGCCGGACTGGTCGTCGAGGGACGGATCTACGAAGGAGCCACCTTTAATGCAGGTGAGGTTTACAGGGCGCCCTGTGGTGAGCGAACATTCGACGAGGCGCTCTCGGGCCCCGGCCTCGAGCAGCTCTACAGTGAGCGGGAGGGCAGCAAAAGGGCCGGACCGGAAATCAGTGATCTCGCTCGCAATGGTGATCCGGTTGCAAGGGAGGTTTTCGAGGCTTTCGGCGTCGATGTGGCGCGCGGATTGGGGATTCTCGCTGCTGTTCTCGATCCCCAGGTTATTGTCCTGGGAGGTGGTGTCGCAGCGGCTTTCGACTGTTTCGGGGAGGTCGTCAAACGCGAGATTGGCCATTACCTGGCCCCCACGGCAGCCGAGCAGCTCAGGATTGTCGCCAGCGAGGCAGGGGCTGCAGCGGGGGCAGCGGGGGCTGCAGCACTGGTCTTTTCTGCTGGCGGGAAAGAAGTGTGATGAAATTTGCTTCTGCTTGTAGTTAAATCCCGTAAAGCGCTCGAGAAAAATTGAAGTGAAGACCTGGGCGCCTGGGAGGTGGAGAGATGCTCAGCAGAAATAACTGGCTTCCTTTAGTGGTCGTTCTTGGCCTTGTTGCCATCTTTGGTGTTTACGTTGAGTCGCGCCTTTCGGCCCTGGCTGTGCTCGATACGAAGCTGGCCTTGACCGAGAAGCGCCTCGGTTCTCTTGAGCAGTCCTCTTCACAGCAGGAGGTCGAGCTGAGGGTAGAGAACCAGAAGCTCGCCAATCGACTTGAGCTGGCCCAGGGGCGCAACGGTCTTCTTGAAAGCCGGCTCAACGAACTCGAGAAGAACCTGGGGCGTTTCAGTAGCAGGCTTGGTAACGAGGGCGAGGATGGCAGTCCCGGCTCCGTTGCCGACCGCCTCAAGTTACTGGAAGGCAGCCTTGGGAATGTTTCCCAGTCGGTTGCGACACTGCGCCAGGACAATGCGGGAAGGGCCGAGGCTGCTGACACGGCACAAGCCAGGATTCTTGAGCAGCTGGCTGAACTCCGGAAGAACCAGGAGGCGGAGGGGGGGGCATCCCGGAAGGTTGCAGACCTCCGGGGAGAGCTGGCCGAGGTTCGGGAGCAATCAGAAAAAACTTCGGCTGATCTCCGGCTCGCCGTCGACCAGTTCCGCAAAGATCTCGCCGGCACCCTCGACCAGGAAGGGGAAGGCTCAGCGGCGAAGTCGGAGCCCGAGGAGAAGCTTGCAGCGCTCACCAGGGGAGCGGAGGACACTCCGGCGCAGCCCTTACCGGTTTTCGAGGTTCGGGCCTCGGATGTGGCCACCGGCATCGTGGTGCTGAGCAGGGGAAGCAAGGCAGGCATCAAGGAAGGGGAGCTCTTCTCTGTATCTCGAACAGGAGAGCACATTGCCTTTGTCAAGGTCGTCAGGGTCTGGGCTGACTACAGCGGCGCTGAGATTGTCGAATTGCTGGCGGGTAATTCCGTGCAGCCGCGGGATCTCGTAGAGCCGGTTTCGGCTGAAAAAGATTCCGGGAAGCTCGATGAGCCGAAGCTCGATGTGAAGGATAAGGCGCCCCCGCCTCCGCCGCCTCCCCCCGCCGACTGAAAATTCGAACCCGGCTTTTGTTCATCGTGTTTTGGCCGGTGAACCCTCGTATAATGAGACGGCCTCACAAGGAGTTGGGGAGTGGCCCGGTCGATGCATTTCGAGTTTTAAGGCGGCGTTGTTTCATTTATGCAGAATACCGTAAAGAGCAAAGGTGAACCTGTAGCCGAAACTGCCACCGAGAGCGGGATCATCACGATTCCCGTGAAGCCGACCAGCTCTTTCGGCCGCTGGAAACCGACGATTTACTGGCACACCCCGATCCTGATGGTGCTGGCGGCCGCTGTTCTGCTGGCGGGGCTCTCGGTGTTTATCAGGAAGCTTGCCAGGAAGTTCGAGAAAGAGGGCTGGAGTGAGGCTGTTCGCGAACAGGCCTACGCGGCCGAATCGCCCGGCAGTGGAGGCTCCCCGGAAGAAAAAGAACCCTCCGGAACCGGGGAAGAAGGAAGTTGAGCCGCCTGTTCTACTGCATTCTTCTGGCCGGCTGGATCCAGTGCATCCTGCCGCTGGCGGCGCTCCCTGTGTCTCCAGAAGAATCGGTGGCCGGGATCGAGGCAGCCGGAATCAGGGGTTCACTGGTGCTCTGCGGTGGAGGGGAACTTCCAGAGGAGGTGGTGCAGCAGTTCATGAAGCTTGCCGGAGGCAGCTCGGCGCGCCTGGTGATTATCCCGACTGCAAGCATCGGAGCTGACAAGGCGCCTGCGGAGAATTACCTCTCTTCCTGGCGCAAAAGGAAGGCGGCATCGGTTGTTCTTCTGCACACACGCTCGAGGCAGCGCGCCGATGCGGAAGATTTTTCCAACCCCATTCGCGAGGCTACGGGTGTCTGGTTTGGAGGTGGAAGCCAGGCCCGGATTTCCGAAGCCTACCTGGGGACCGGGGTTGAGAAGGAGCTCTATGCGCTTCTTGCCCGGGGTGGAGTTGTGGGAGGAACGAGCGCGGGGGCTGCCATCATGTCACGGGTGATGATTGCCGGAGGAACAGCGAAGGCGGAACTCGGGACCGGCTTCAATTTTCTTCCGGGTTCGGTGATCGATCAGCATTTTACCGTCCGTAAACGCCGGGGGCGGCTGGTGGGGGTGATCACCGCACGTTCCGGCCTGGTAGGTTACGGGATCGATGAGGGGACAGCTCTCATCGCCAGGGGCCGGAGGCTGCTGGTGCTGGGCAAGGGATCAGTGAGCGTGCTTCTGGGTCCCGCGGGTAAGGGTGATGATGAAACCCGCCCGCTGAAGGAACAGTTGCTGCGCAAGGGGCAGGTGGCTGATCTTACCGCCCTGCGGCGAGCGGCTTTAGCGCGGGCAGGTGAGAGGTTTCCCCCGGCTTCGCAGGAGCGGGCAGCCATTCCAGGAGGTGCCCTCGTTCTTGGCGGCGGCGGGGGCATGCCCGCGGGCATTGTCCGCCGCTTTATCGAGCTTGCCGGGGGACCGCAGTCTCTGATAGCCGTTATCCCAAGCGCCATGGAGGATCCTGTACCGCACCCGCCTGGCGAGCTGGCGATGCTCCGGCGCCAGGGAGCCAGGAATCTCGTTGTGCTGCACAGCCGCAGTCCCGATGAAAAGGAGCGAAAACGTTTTGCGGCGGTACTCAGCAAGGCGGCTGGGGTCTGGTTCTGCGGCGGGCGGCAGTGGCGCCTCGTCGATGCTTATGGCGGCACGGAGATCGAGCAGCTTTTCCATGATGTTCTTGGGCGGGGAGGAGTTGTAGGCGGAAGCTCGGCCGGGGCTTCCATCCAGGCCTCCTACATGGTGCGCGGCAATCCGCTCGGCAATCGCGATGTCATGGCGGAGGGATATGAGAAGGGTTTCGGTTTTCTCCCCGGTACGGCAGTTGACCAGCATTTCAGCCAGCGTGGACGCCTGGCTGACATGGAGGCCCTGGTTTCCCGGTTCCCCCAGCTGCTGGGGATCGGTCTTGATGAGTCCACCGCCATCGTGGTCAGGGGGTCGGTAGCCGAGGTGATGGGCCTGCACAAGGCGCATTTCTACGCCGGTGACAATCGAACCCGCCTGGGCGCGAAGTCCTTTTACGATCTCAAGAGAAGGGCCGCGTTGCCGGTGCGTTGAATCAGGGTTTTGAAGGCGGCGGTCCTGGCTGGAAGAAGAGCAACCCCCTGGCCTTCGTTTTCCGGCGAAAGACCTTGTCGCTGCAGGTGACGTAGAGGGTCTGCAGCCCCTTGCCCCCGAAGACGACATTCGAGAGAAAGGCTGCCTGGGGCTTTGCGATCACCCCGCTGATCCTTCCCTGGGTATCGAACATCTGCAGTCCGCAATGGGTGGCCACATAGAGTCGTCCGTCACGGTCAACCGTCATTCCGTCGGCGCCGCTCCTGGGAGCCTGCTGCCGGGTCAGCCGCATGGTGTAGTAGGGTTGTTTCCGGCTCAGGCTACCGTCTTTTTCGATCCGGAAGGTCCACAGGCTGGACGTATTTGTATCCGCCACCACCAGGGTGCCCTGTCCAGGCCAGAGTATGATGCCGTTGGGGCGTTCGATTCCCTCATCGACGACCCTCTTGTTCCGTTGCGGATCGACATACCAGATTCGTTTTGCTCTCGGGTCGGTGAAATAGACGCCACCCTCGCCGGTGACAACCAGGTCATTTGAACGGACATCCGAGGCGATCACCTCGATCTTCCCGGCAGCATCGTAGGCTACGATCCTGCGTTTTGCGCCCTGGGTACAGTAGAGCCGTCCGCCGGGGCCGAACATCATTCCGCCAGGGTGCCCGGCATCTTTTACGAACACCTCCGGTTTGCCATCTTCACCGAGGCGGTAAATGGTATCGCCCGGGGGGTCGGTAAAGTACAACCGCCCGGAAGGATCGCAGGCGGGCCCCTCGGTAAACTTGTAGCCTTCTCCCACCAGCTCCCATCCCTCGCCCTCGATGAGCACCTGGTCCAGCGGCATGTCCTGGGCTGCAACGTCGAGGCCGGTGCTCAGCACAAGGGCCAGGGTGGCCAGCAGTGGACTGGAGAGCCTTCCGCTCATTTCCCTCCTCCGTTTTCTTTGCGGCTCTCTTTTTCAGCGCCGTTCCCTTTCCAGTCGCGCCACAGCCAGCGCAGGGTGTCGGGAAGGATGGAACCTCCGTGCCTGCCGTTGTGCCCTCCCTCGCCGAAGACGAAGCCGAAATCGTATTTGCTGAACTTCAATGCGGCGGCCATCTGGTGGTTGGCCAGGGGCCAGCTGCCATGGAGGTTGTCGAGATCGTTAGCCCCATCCTGCAGGAAGACCCGGATGCCTTTGCGCTCGGTTTTGCGGATGATGCTCGGGTAGACGTGTCCTCCGCGGAT
>JAYGDV010000558.1:0-2526 GCA_046582735.1 Planctomycetota bacterium | reverse complement strand
CGACGCTCTTCCGATCTAACTCGGAAAAAGAGCTGTACCAGATTCTCGAGGATGCAGAGATTGTCAAACTCCTCAAGAAGCTTGATGACGATGCTGAAAAACGAAAGCTTGCCAGCTACTCCAGGGAGATTACAAAAGGATTTTCAATCTTCGCCAAGGCCGAAAAGAAGAACTGGAAACCTGATCTCAAAACAACTGCGGGCGAGACCTTCTGGCCGGAAGGCTCTCCAGCCATCGTCGTCTTGTCCCGTATCCATCACGATGGTTTAAATAAATTCCTCCAGCGTTTTGAACAAGTCGTTGCCCGGAAAGCTCCCGGCATGCCTGTGCGCCTGGTGTTTTACCAGCACAAGGCGGACAACAAGACGCGGCTTGAGCAGACTGTCGGCTACATCAAGACCCTCGGCTCTACCTCGCCTTATTCGGTCATCGACCGGAACCAGTACCTGGCCCTGCGGGAAATCCTTAGAGTCCGCCTCGAAGAAGGAACGAAGAAATATTACGAAAAGCAGGTTGAACAGGCGGGCAAGGATTTAACAGCCGCCGAGAGCGCTTCAGGTAATGCGATGATTGCCTTTGCAAAAAGCCTGAATATGGAACCCGAAGCGTTGAAAAAAGCGCTGGCAGATGAAGAGCTCGACAAGGCAACGATTGATAAGGCTGGCGAGGAGGCAAAGACCGCCAAGGTTGCTTTCGAGAAAGCAACAAAGGGCAAGAACGCAAAGGCCGGCATCCTCAGGAATTTAAAGAAGATACCCGCACTCGACATCTTTCAGCCCGTCGTTCTCTTCTTCGATGCAGACGGAGTCCCTCTCTACCTGACCAACGGGGTGCTGGAAAACGAACAGATCGAATTCGCCCTGGCTGGGTTCGCCTCAGCAACAGGAACCGGCCCGAAGTAAAACGCCCACAGCTTATTTACGAGCTTACTGACGGCCAGCCCCGGTGAACACCGGACTCGATTCCATAGTAAGGTTATGACCGTCCAAACAGGGCGCACCGGTCAGTCCCCTGCAGCCTGTGAGCCCCTCAGGACGACTCTCGGGAAAACTCGTCCCATTTCACCGTGCGGTCTTCACGCATGGCTATATTGGCCATGAGAGCCGCTACGGCACTGTTCATGCCGACACGCGCATTGGCCCTGAGCTCGTTGTTAAACGGCGCACCCGCCTTTGCGAGCCGTACACATTTGTGGAAGCTCTCCACAGCCAGCAAAGTCTCGATCTTGTCGTAGGCTCCCTGGATCGGCTCGATAAAATGCGACCAATGCTTGTCACCGTGATGGAGGGGGTTTTCCTTGAGCACCTCGTCAGCATCTTTGCCGCCGAGCTTCGCCATGGTGGCACCACTCTTGAGGATCTTCTTCTGGAGAGCACGCCTGGGGTTTGTTCCCTCGGCGATCCGGTTCAGGTCCTCCCGGGACTTCTTCTCTTTCCAGAATTCTCCGCCGGCGAGGGAAACCTGGATGGTCCCATACCGCCCAAGCATCATTTCTGAGGGACCAACGTGGGCATTGGCCATCGTGCACATATAGTCAAAGGTCACTTCGCGATGGCGGACATTGCCTTGTCCATCCTTCTCGAAGACATCGTTGCCCGCCCCATCTTTCTTTTTCCGCCCAAACGGATCCCGCTGAACAACAGGAACCTTGTAGGTAAAAATGAGATGGATGTTGTCATGGGTGTCACGCGCATCCTGGTAATACCAGTCAACTCCACCGTATCCACGCACCGAATGGGGCGCTACGCCCACGTGGTCGTTTCCTGCCGGGCCGAAAAACCAGTTCGCCACATCTATCTGGTGGGTAGCGAATTCCGTCGTCAACCCACCGGAATATTCCGAATAGAGCCGCCAGTTGACAATACGCTCAAGCTCTCGAGACGGGGCCGGCCTGCTGATCTTGTCATTCTGGTTCCACTGCGCACGGATCGTCGCGACTTCACCGATATTATCATCGGCGATCATGTCTGCGACCTTCTGGTAGAGAGGCGAATAGTGACGCTGATGGCCTACCTGGAAAACAAGGTCATTCCTGCCCTCTACAAGGTCGACAATGTCCTGGTTCTCTCCAATCGTGAAGGCCATAGCCTTCTCGCAATAGACATGTTTGCCCGCCTCCACTGCATCGATCGCCATGGGACCATGCAGGTAATGAGGGGTAGCTATGAAGACAGCCTCGACATCCTTATTATCAAGAACACGGCGATAGTCCTCCGAGGTGTCGACCTTTATTTTTTTTGCCCACTCCTTTTCAGCTATACCTTCTCTTTTGCCGATGGCCTCCTGGATGCCTTTCTTGTTGTCGCTGAGCTTCTTCTGACTCTTGTCGCAGACAGCGATCGGCATACTCCCCGGCACCTGCAGAGCCGTACGAAGCAGCGATCCCCCCCGGTTACCAACACCGATGTGCCCTGTTCTTACCTTGTCCCCACCGCCGAAGAGGGTCTCGTTCCAACCTTCGACCGCAGAAGCATCCGGGTGTTTCCTGTCTTTATGAAAGAAAAAGGAAATACCTGAGGCGGCGCC
>JAYGDV010000286.1:0-7633 GCA_046582735.1 Planctomycetota bacterium | reverse complement strand
AGAAGGGCTTCTTTGGAGATGTTTTCGCGTGGTTCTCGAGGAACTTGAGGCTCTTCTCGAGAAACTGCAGGTGGATCTGTTCCATCTCGTAGCCCGGAGCGATCATGCCGGCACGGTTGTCACGTGAGTAAGGGTGCTTGGGAAGCGGCCCACGGTCGATGATCTTCGTCGGCGGTACAGGGATGCGGTCGCCGTCGATGAAGGCGTAGAGCCAGTCGGTGGTGGGGCAGCAGACGCTGCCAAAGAAATGATCGAAGCCGCGATGGATCGGGGCGTCGGGGATCGCCCGGGAATAGTCGATGCGCTTGACCGCCTCGAGCCCGTTCTTGTTGATCGCCTTGCCCTCCTTGTCGAAGAAGGTCATGCCGACGTGCCACTTGCCGAAGAGTGCCGTGGTGTAGCCCTTCTCCTGCAGCATGCCGCCGATCGTGAGGCGCGGTTTCTCGATCATGCAGGGGCCACCGGCGCCAGTGAACACCCCACGCATTCCTGTGCGAAAGGCCATGCGGCCGGTCAGCACGCTGTAGCGCGTGGGGGTGCAGACCGTCGAGGGGCTGTGGGCGTCGGTGAAGAGCATTCCCTCGCGAGCCAGCCGGTCGATGTTCGGAGTCGGGATCTTCGATTCGGGGTTGTAGCAGGCGATGTCGCCATAGCCCAGGTCATCGGCGAGGATGAAGACGATGTTGGGCTGGCTGGTTTCCACGCCCGCGAGCAAACCGGGAAGAAAACAAAGGAGGGCAGCAAGGTGTTTCATGTAGGTAATGGGGAAATGTGTTGGTGGAGAAAGAATAGGGTCGCCCTCAGCCAGCGCCTCTGAATGGGAATGGGCTCTGAAGGTCCATGGATCCAACCGCGATAAAACCAATAATCAGGGCTATGACCGCAAGCCCAATGCTGATAAGTGAACAAACCATCCCTGCTACCGCCATTCCATGTCCATCCTGCTGTGGGTTTTTCTTGATCTGCCCCAGGGCTACGCAGGAGAAGATGGTACCGAGGATATTGAATGGAAGACCGAGACAGGGGTATATAGCGAGGATCGAGAGGATCCCCATCACCATGCCGGCTATGGCCATTCCATTTGTTCCCTGCGTTGGGAACTGGTGTGGGGAAACTGTTGAACCGATTGGCGGGGGTTCTCCACCGCTGACCTCGTCGGCGAATTCCGGGAAGGAAGCGGCCTTCTGGAATTTTTCTTCGTCGTCTCTTCTTCCGTAGAGGGAAGAAGAGTCGTTTTTCCGAATCAGTGTTTGAGCATCGACTCGGCCTTCAGCAATCCATTGGCGAATGGTCTCCTCATCTACCGGTCCGTGAAGCTCGTTGTTTTGATCTCTGATCGTATACATGGCTTATTTGATTTATGGATTCTGTAGACCGGGAAGCCCCAGCTGAAGAAACGGTTCCCAGGGTAAATTGCGTATTACCGCCTGGAAGAGGAAAAGACCCATGATCGCAATCAGCAGAATATAACTGAGCCGATGAGTCAACAGTAATGGAATCCGGCGGGTGCTCCACCACTCACGCCCCCAGGCTGTGAAAATATAGAGCCATAAAGGAAGCGAAAGGACGAAAGCCGGATTGAACAGGAAGGCTGTTGAGATTCTGCCATTGGCCAGGTGATGCACTGAGCGCAGGCCACCGCAGCCGGGGCAAAGCAGGCCGGTTGTCTCATGGAGCGGGCAGCCTGGATATACCGCGTATTGTGCCGGATTGAATTGTCTCAGCATTGCTGCGAAGAAGACCAGGAACACGGAGCAAAAGACCACCAGCGTGATTGCCTGGCGCTGGCTTATAAGGTGTCCTTCCAGTCGTGGTGGTTTGCGTTTGTGGATCCGCATTCAATACCATTCCCTTGTTGCGGTTATTGGGGCCCGGCTCAATGAAAAGCGCCCACATACATTGCGATTAGAGTCAGGACCAGAAGGGCAATTACAGTGCTGATTATTGAGCAGACGAGGCCGGCTATAGCCATTCCACGGCCACCCTGGCCCGGGTTTCTTTTTATCTGCTTCAGCGCTATGGAAGAAGTGATGATGCCGGCAATGTTACATGGAAAACCCAGGACGGGATACAGAGACAGGATGGAGAGGATTCCCAGCACCATACCGGCGATTGCCGTGCCATTTGTTTTCTGTACCGGCAGTGATGAGTGTGTGCCGGGAGAATGGCTGGGTGGAGGATCGTTCTTGCCGCCAGGAAATAGATCCTCGAGAAATTGCGGGAAAAAATCGAGTCTTCGCCAGCTTTCATTGCCGGATTTTCTTACCCAGGTATCTCCACTGATTCGTCCCTGGGATATCCAGTCCTTGACGACTCCAGGCTCCAGCGGGCCATGGATATTGTTGTCATGGTCGGCGATGGTGAACATGGTTTCTGGCGTTTCTGCCTGGCTATTGTCAGAGCTTGACATTCCTGTCCCCTGGCTCGATTCGCGATATGGGCATCATGATGAAAGGTATACGCGGGGGTGAGCTGATATTATCATATTCCGCCTGAGCGCTATATTGTCCGGAGATAATTAATGTCGAAACTAACGGTTGCGGCCTGTTTGAGCCTGTCGATTGTGGCTATGGGGATGGCCTGGGTTGCACTTGAGCAGAGTGCCCCCGATTCGGGAACTGGCCAGGTAGTCGCTCCGGGAGGTAGTACCTCGGCGGAGTCCGGCAGGGCTATCAGGAAGATCGCATCGGAGTTGAGAAGCGAAGCGGAGGGACTCAGGCTGCGGGTCGAAAAGCTCGAGGGTATTGCGGTTGCCACTTCAAAGGGTGGAAAAGAAGCAAAGGCCACCCCGGGCGCTGATGATTCCAGCCTTGCAGCCGACATAGAGGCACTGGCAGAAAGACTCGAGAGTCTCGAGAGCGATGAGAACATCGCCGAGTTGGCCCGCTCTGGATTCGCCAGGGCCAGGGAGAAAGATGCGGAGGAGGCGCTGGCCCTGGTTCTCGACACCAGCCAGCCCGCCAGGGACCGCCTGAAAGCGTGGCAGAGTCTACGTAAGATGGGGGGTAAGCCGAAGGGGCAGACCGGCCCGGCTGAAGCGCTCCAGTCCATCATGGATCTGGCACAGGACGCCACGCTCGAGTCGGCACTTCGCGAGGATGTGGTGAAGAGCCTTCGAGGGGAAAGATCCGAGGAGGTCAAGCAGCCTATGCTCGATATCCTGGCCGATGATGCCGATCCCCGGGTTCGCATGAGAAGCCTGGAGGTTCTCATGTGGCATGGAGGGGATCCGGCCGTGCTGGAGACCATCACGGCGGTCAGCCGGGAGGACCGGCATGATGGGGTTCAGCAGCATGCCGCGGCCATCTTGCCGAAGGTTCAGCACTTCGCCCGGGAAGCCGAGGCGCGGGCTGAGGGCGGGAGGGACAGCAAATGAATGGTAGCCGCAGGATTAAAACACCGGTGGGCGCTGTCTTGCTGGCGCTGCTCACCATCTGCGCCGGCGTCGCCGCGCAGGACAAGAAGCCGACGGTTCCTGTCTTTGCCGATGGCGAGGCGCAGATCGTAGAGGGCTTCAAGGATTCATCTAAATGGATCCGTCACGATCTCTGGGTGCAGACGAACTTCAATACAGATGGAGACGACAAGCCTGACCGCATGCACGTGTCCGTCACCCGTCCGCAGCAGACCGACACCGAGGGGCTGAAGGTTCCGGTTGTTTACATATCGAGTCCTTACTTTGCAGGTACCGGCTCCAATGGCCGGGAGTTTTTCTGGGACCCCAAGCACGAGCTGGGGGCAAATCCGCCGGCGCACAAGCATCCGCCCGCGATCAAGCACCAGAGTCGCCGGCCGGTCATCTCGAAATCACATTCGAAAACCTGGGTGCCGCGCGGCTACGCGGTGGTGCATTCGGAATCTCCCGGGACAGGCCTTTCCCAGGGTTGTCCGACTGTCGGAGGAGACAACGAGTCGCTGGCGCCGAAGGCCGTCATCGACTGGCTGAATGGCCGCGTGCCCGGCTATACCACGATCGACGGCAACGAGGAGGTCAAGGCATCCTGGTGTACCGGCAAGGTGGGAATGACGGGCACCTCCTACAACGGCACGCTTGCGCTCGCCGCGGCAACGACCGGGGTCGAGGGGCTCGAGGCGATTATCCCGATCGCCCCGAACACCTCCTACTATCACTACTACCGCTCCAACGGTCTCATTCGCCACCCGGGTGGCTATATGGGTGAGGACATCGACGTCCTCTATGACTTCATCCACTCCGGTGAGCCGATGCAGCGGGAATATTGCGATACCAACATCCGCGATAAGGAGATGGCTGAGAATCTCGACCGGATCACTGGTGATTACAATGACTTCTGGTTCGGGCGCGATTATCTCAACGAGCTGGGCCCGTTGAAGGCCGCAACGCTGATGTCACATGCCTTCAACGACTGGAACGTCATGCCCGAACACAGTGTCCGGATCTACGAGGCTCTCAAGGAGAAGAAGGACCTTCCCCTGCAGGCCTTCTTCCACCAGGGGGGTCATGGCGGACCGCCGCCGATGAAGCTGATGAACCGCTGGTTCACTCGCTATCTCTTCGGAATAGAGAACGGCGTTGAGAAGGATCCGCGCGCCTGGATTGTCAGGGAGGGGAAGAAACGCACCGAGCCGACTCCCTACGAGGACTATCCGAATCCGAAGGCTTCACCGGTCAGGTTGCATCCCGCAAGGGGCGGCAATGAAACGGGGAGGCTCGGTTTCAAGGCGAGAGGCGGGCAGGGCAGAGAGAAGCTGATCGACAATTATGAAATCAACGGGGCGAGCCTTGCCAGCCAGCAAAAGGGTGAGAACCGCCTGCTCTACGCATCGGCGAAGCTTTCCCGCCCGGTGCATATCTCCGGTACGCCGAGGATCACCATCAAGCTGGCCTCCAGCCAGCCGGCTGTCAATCTCTCGGTCTGGCTCGTCTCCCTGCCCTGGAAGAAGGGCGGCAAGACGAATGACAACCTGATCTCGCGCGGCTGGGCAGATCCGCAGAACCATGAGTCCCTGCGGGAGAGTGAGCGCCTGGTGCCGGGCAGGTTCTACAAGTTGAACTTCGATTTCCAGCCGGACGACCAGGTGATCCCGCGCGGGCAGAGGATCGGGCTCATGATCTTCTCAAGCGATAAGGACTTTACCCTCTGGCCGAAACCCGGCACCGAGCTCACCATTGACCTTGATGCGACCTCGATTGAATTGCCAGTGGTTGGCGGCCCCAGGGCGCTGCGGCGGGCGACCACGCCCAGGCGCCGCAGGCTCTCCATTCCCGCCATGCCGATCCATCATCCCCTGCCCCGGATCAATGAGTCCGAGGGGTTCTGAATACCCGGGGTTTGCCGGCAGAGGGACCTACCTCTTTACCTTGACGAGCTTCATGATCCGCCCGGAGACATTCCAGTCCTGGACGTAGAGGTTGCCCTCGGCATCCCAGCAGGATCCATGGGTTCCGCTGAAGTAGCCCTCGACCCATTGGTCCTGCTTGATGCCGAAGGAAGATCCCCTGCGACGGTCCGGGTTGTGTCCGAGCACCGCGATAATGGTGTTGGTCTTATCGAGGACGACCACCCGCCCATGCAGGTCGGGTACCGAGACGAAATCACCCTGGACGGAGACCGAGGTCGGCATTCCGAGGCCGGTGACCACCTCGCCGAGGAACTTACCCTCGAGGCTGTAGTGTACCAGGCGGCCCTTGGGGCGGTGGTTGCGGTCGCAGACGAGCAGGCGCGGCGGATCGTAGCGCGTGTCGAGCGTCATGCCGTGGGCCGTATTGAACTGCTCCATTCCGTTGCCCTTCTTGCCGAAGTGCGCCAGGTATTTTCCGGTCTTGTCGAACCGGAAGATCCGGTTGCTGTAGTAGCCATCGGCGAGGAAGATGTCACCGTTGGGTGCGACGGTGATGGCGGTCGGGTTCATTCGCCGGATCTTCAGGCCGGATTGTTCGGCGATGGCCTGGACCGTCAACTTGAGGACGATCTTTCCATCCTTGGCGTTGAACTTGATTCCCTCGGCGTTGTTGTTGCGGGCTCCATAGATGTACTCAGTGCCGTCCTCCTCGCGGACCTCGATGTCATGCATGTCCGAATAGGCTTTTCCAAGAAACTCGCGGACGACCTTTCCATCGGGGGAAAATACGACGACGCCCTTGTTGGCGCTGGTGTAGACATTGCCGGCCTTGTCGATGGTGACTCCACCGTGGGTCGGTCCGAGGACGGACTTCCCATCGGCGCCGAGACCCCAGCCGGGAACGGTATCAAAGGTCATTGCCCCGGAGCCCATGCGGACCGGTGCGGTTTTTTCGGCGGCTGCCAGGTTTGCGGAAAGGTTCAAGAGAATCGTGAAGGCGATGCACATCGAAAAGCGTTTCATGGTTTCTGCTCCTGGCTGTCTGCCTGGTGGTAAAGAGTTGTCCGGGTAACTTGAAGGACCACCAAAAATACGCTGAACCGTTGCGCGGTGCGAGAGGAAACATGGCCCAAAAGGACGTATTCCAGCCATCTATGCGGACCCGGGCAGGCTGCTTGATGTATGATCGGGGCGAAGGTTTGAAATGAAGTTCCGCCGGGAATCGACCTGGAGCGGGAAATGCCAGCAACGGCCCATGGCCTGTTCCAGCAAGGGAGACACGTCAGTGAAACGCGCGCAATCTTTCCTCTGCCTGTCGATGATGATCTTTGTGATCTGTCTTCCCGAGGCCCGGGCCGAAGGGGGCTTGCGGGCAGGTGCCGCCGAGCGCGAGATCACGCCGCCGGTCGGCCACCAGATCCAGCACTATTTCCGCTTGAGTGTCGGGGTCAACGACCCGCTCTTTGCCCGGTGCCTCTATCTCGAGGATGCGGAGAAAAACTCCCTGGCGATCATCTGTCTTGACCTGATCTTCGGTGGTTTTGAGCTCTGCGACGAGCTTCGTTCAGAGATCAGGAAGCAGGTCGGCATCGAGAACACCCTGGTCAATTTCAGCCATTCTCATTCCTCCGCGAGCCTGGGCGCGCGCGGCCACACCGAGATCTCCAACGATACCGATTCGAAGTGGAATGATGCGACCCTGGACAAGATTCTGTCCATCGTCAAGGAAGCGAAGAAGCGGGCTGAGCCGGTTTCTCTGCGCATGGGTCGCGCGCCTGTGCAGGTCGGCTTTAACCGCCGACTGGTGAACAAGGAGAATGGGCATGTCTACATGGGAGTGAATCGCAAGGGGCCTGTTGTTCCCTGGGTGAACGTCCTCTGTGCAGAAAGCATTGAGAGTGGCAAGCCCATCGCTGTGCTCTACGAGACCGCGGCGCACCCGGTCATCGTTCCCGACGGCAGCAAGCTGACGAGCGCTGATTTCCCCGGCGCCGCTGCGAAGGCCATCCACAAGGCTCTCGGCAGGGATGTCGTGGCTCTCTTCGCGCAGGGGTGCGGGGGGAACATCAACGGCTTCCCGCTGCGCACGACGCATGAAAATGCTGAGAAGCAGGGTAAGGACCTTGGCAGCGCTGTGCTGAAAGCTCTCAAGGAAAGCGACCCGGTCAAGTCGAAGACCTTCAGTGTCAAGTACGCCCGCGCAGCGCTGCCATCCCACGCCCTGCCCGCGAAGAAGCTCTGGCAGGAGATGGCTTACCGCCAGAGAGACAGGGAGGGGCGCATGGAGCAGCTCAACAAGATGCTGGCCATC
>JAYGDV010000269.1:0-4558 GCA_046582735.1 Planctomycetota bacterium | reverse complement strand
GCATTTCGACCCGGCAAACGAAGAGGATACACAGCCAGTTTCAACTTCTTCCGATGCGCCCTTCTCCGCCAGGGTTTTCCGTGCCGTCAGCGACCCCTTTGTTGGAAAGCTGACCTACCTGCGGGTCTATTCAGGCTCGATCAGCCAGGGCGGCTCTTTCCTGAATCCCCATACCGGCAAGCAGGAGAAGGTCGGCAAGCTGATTCGCTTCCAGGGGAAAGAGCAGGAAACCGTGGCTGAGCTCGGGGCCGGAGAGATCGGCGCCCTCATCAAGGTCGAGGGGCTCAAGACTTTTGATTTTCTCCCCTCCGATTCGAAGCGTTCTATGACCGCCCCGAAAATTCCCCTGCCCATGTCAGGGAAGGCGACGAGTCCGAAGACCAAGGCGGATGAAAAGAAATTCGCCGAATCCTTCGTCAAGCTCGTAGAGGAAGATGTGTGTTTGGCTTCTTCACGGGATGCCCGCACCGGGGAGCTGGTTATTGCCGGGGTCAGCGATCTTCATCTGCAGATTCTCTGGGAGAGGCTCAAGTCGCGTTATGGTGTCGAGGTCTCCACCCAGCCGCCTAAGATCCCCTACCTTGAAACGGTCAGCGCCAAGGGAGATGCCCAGTACCGGCATAAGAAACAGAGCGGTGGTTCGGGAGAATTTGCCGAGGTCTGGCTCAGGGTTGAGCCGACGGAGAGGGGGGCCGGGCTCGAATTCGTCAACAGCATCTTCGGAGGCTCGATCAGCCAGAGCTATGTTCAGTCGGTGGAGAAGGGAATCACCGCGATGATGAAGGATGGTGTCATTGCCGGATGTGAGTTCGTCGACATCAAGGTTGAGGTCTACGATGGCAAGGAGCACCCTGTTGATTCAAAGGATGTGGCCTTTCAGAAGGCCGGCCGGGGAGCCTTCAAGGAGGCTGTCAACAACGCCAAGCCTGTTCTTCTCGAGCCGATCGTCAACCTCGAGGTAACCTTCCCGAGCGAATATACCGGCGATATCCAGGGTGATGTCACCCGCCGGCGGGGCCGGGTGCAGGGTGTTGATACGCTGGGCGATTTCCAGACGCTCAAGGCGTTGGTGCCGCTGGCCGAGATCAGTGATTACGCCAGCAGCCTCGGGTCCGTTACCGGTGGTCAGGGATCCTATACCATTGAGCTGGCGAATTACCAGACCGCTCCGGGGAATGTTCAGCAGAAGGTTGTCGAAGCCTACAAGGCTGGGCGTAACCAGGAGGAATGAGGCAGGGGGTATAGTCTCTTTCCTGCTTATCGCCCGCCGCCTCAGAGGATCTCAATACGTCCTTCGATGACCCTGATGGGCAGCTGCTCCTCGAAGAAATTATTGATCTTCTGAAGCATCGAGTCGACGAACCGGTGCTCGTTGGCTACCGTAACAACGGCCAGTTCGCCTATTTGCCAGAGATCGTTGGAGCCGATCTCGGCTACCGCCACGTTGAACTGGTTGCGCAGGCGGTCCTTGATCGAACGCATCACCTGGCGTTTCTGTTTCAGTGAATGGGCCTCGGAGATATGGAAATGAATGCGGAGCAGGCCGATTTTCATGAGACCTCCTTTCCAGGCTCCATGCCATCGAGGCCGAAGTCCTTCGCTTTTTTCTGCAGAACTTCGAGTGGAATATCAAGCTCCCCGGCCGCCTGCCCGAGGTCGTTTGCAGAGTTCCGGAGCAAAAATTCCAGGTAGTCCTTCAGGGACGTGCGTAGCTTCATCGGGCTGATCCCCAGCAGCCGGGCCGCAGGCCTGATCTTCCACCTGCAGGAGCGCAGGCCCTCGGTGATGGCCCTCGCCTGGAATTCCGACTGGAGGCGGTAGAAGGGAGTTTTACAGCGATCCCGTTTGCCTTCAGACCCGAGGGCTGTTTCTTTTTCCAGCAGGCTCCCGAATTCGGTGCTGTTGATTTTCACCAGGCAGCCGGGATCAAGCTCCTCATCACCTGTCGGCCCCCGGGAGAGAAGACCGGGGCTTTCTCCGCTCTGTATCCTCAGCACCCGTTCGAGGATCGGGATGTCGATGGTGTCGCCTTCGGCGAGATCGCGAGCGAGCTCAACAGTGTTGCGAAGCTGCCGGATGTTGTTTTTACTCCAGTCATGGTGAACCAGCGCTTCCATTGCGTCCGGGCTGATCTCCGTAGAGCTGGCCTGTGGCTCGGTCTGGTCCATCAGGCGGAGAAAGTGGGTCACCAGCAACGGGATATCCTCCCGCCGCTCCTTCAGGGAAGGAACATGAATGGGGAACTTATTGATCCGGTAATAGAGATCCTGGATGAAGTCACCGGACTGGACCCGGTCACCAAGATCTTCGTTGGTAGCACAGATGACCCTGACATTCACCTTGCGTGAGGTGTTTTCACCTACCCGGCGTATTTCTCCCTCCTGCAGAACCCGCCGCAGCTTCTGCTGAAGGCTCTTGGAGGCATCCTTAATCTCGTCGAGAAAGATCGTGCCGCCGTCGGCCTCTTCGAACGCTCCCGTCTTGTCATTCCCGGCACCGGTAAAGGCGCCCTTGAGGTGGCCAAAGAGCTCGCTTTCGAGGAGATGCTCGGAGAGCCCGGAACAGTCTACGACAATGAAGGGGGCTGTTTTACGTCGGCCGTTGTGATGGATGGCGTTGGCGATCAGCTCCTTGCCCGAGCCCGACTCCCCAGTGATCAGGACGGTGCGGTCCACATCGGCCGCTATTCGAACAAGCTCGAATACGCCTGTGATCGCTTCACTCCTGCCGATGATATTGCCCATATCGTAGCGTCCGCTGACGGCTTCCTGGAGTTTGCGAATTTCCCTCACATGGCCCTGGTGGGTGAGTCCGAATTTTACGTATGGGGTGATGGTCGTTGCGAACTCCTGCAGGAATTCGAGGTCAACGGAATTGAAGACGTTTCCGGCCGACTCGCTTTCGACATAGAAGACTCCGACGGATCTCTCTTCGTACTGCATCGGCACAGCAATCAGCGACAGGGTTTCGATCTGTTTCAGGCTTTCGGCATTCATGAAGCGAGGATCGTCCTTGGCATTTTCGCAAAGTATGGCCTGCCCCCGTTCAAAGGTTTCCTGCACCACTGTATGGCTGAAGCTGAGATCGGCGCCCTGGGTTTTCCAGCCGGCCTTGACCTCGAGGTCTTCTTCTCCCGGGTTTTGCACGATGATCAGGGCTCGCTCGATGGTTTTCTCCCCGTCGAGCTCTATCTCTTCGAGCGCAAGGCCGAGGATCTTCTCGAGGCTCTCGGCGATGTTGTATTCCCAGTCGATTTTCTGGAGCAGGTAGAATGCGTTCAGGGCATTGTGAATGCGAGACAGGATCGCCTTGCGTCTGTAGGTGGTTTTACTCATGGTAACCTCGCTTTAAATACTTCCGTGAATCGGGAGAGCCGAGGCTTCAGCTGGCCTGAGCTGAGCAGCTTCTCGGCGTGCCGCAGGCTTTCTGCAGCGGTTTCTTCTTCTCCTGTGAGTCTCCAGTAGACGGAGAGCTCACCCAGTGCTTCGGCTGCCTCTACAGGACAGCCCATATTCTCGAATTCTCCCGCGGCCCTTATAAGGTACTTCTCGGTCTTGTCGGCCCAGTCGGGGCCGAGATCGCGATAGGCGGCGCCGAGCTCCAGGGCCAGGTTAGCGGTTCCGTATCGCCCAGCCTCATCATCCGGGTCGTTCCGGGCCAGCTCGATCGATTCCTGCAGGTCTCCGCGCTGCCTGCAGAGTCTCATACGAAGTCCCCGCAGGTGCAGTTGGTTTTCCCGCCCGGCTCCGTTAACGGTGAACTCTTCAGCTTCCCGCAGGGCATCCTCTGCGGCCTCTTCCATTCCCCTGTTCAGGCAGATCTCCGCAAGCCCGGCCAGTGCATGAACCCTGAGGCCCTGGTCCTGTTCAGCCGGGAGCCTGCTGAGGCATTTATGGAAGAGCTCTTCAGCCCTGGGGTATTCACAGATAACGAGCTCAACCCTGGCGAGATTGCAGAGGATATCGCAGGCCAGCGGAGCTCCCTCGTTTTCCCGGTCGACCAGCGAACATTCTTCAAGCATCGTTCTCGCATCGAGGGGGCGGCCGCGCAGGAGCAGCAGCTCTCCGAGATTACAGCGGGCGATGGCGATCCCTTTTCGATCTCCGACATCCTGGAAGGTAGAGAGAGCCTCTTCGGTGGCATCAAGGGCGGCCTGGAACTCTCCTCTATGGTTCTGGATTCGTGAGAGGTTGTTGAGACAGACGGCAAGTCCCTGCTTATCTCCTACCAGCTTCCTCGTCCGGGTGGATTCTTCGAGATACTCAAGGGCAATGGCCAGCTCCCCCATGACCCGATGGGTGTTTGCCAGGTTTCCCTGGATTCGGGCGATGTTGATCAGATTACCCGTCTCCCGGGCCAGGCTGAGGGCTTCCTTGAAGTGCTCGATGCTGCGAGCATATTTGTTCTCGATTCGATCGATGAGAGCAAGCCCCAGGTGCAGGGGGACGAGCTTCCGGGAGTCTGTGGAGCCCGCGTAAAAATCGAGGCTGCGCTGGTAATGTTTTCGTGCCCCTGCGAAATCATGCCGGTCAAAAAGTACCCCGGCCAGGCCGTAGCA
>JAYGDV010000264.1:0-2784 GCA_046582735.1 Planctomycetota bacterium | reverse complement strand
CTCGTTGAGCTGCCTGAATACCAGTACATTTGATACCGACAGGCAGATGTGACAGCTATAATGACCGTCCTCCTTACAGAAAACCTGCGCGGCAGGGTTAAAAAATGAAACTCGAACGAAGAGAGTTCCTGAAGCTGTCCGGGGCAGGCCTGGCCCTTGCTCCCGGCTTCCTCCTCGAAGCAGCCCGGAACACTGACCTCACCGCCGATGGACATCGACTGGTCGTGCTCCAGTTGACCGGGGGCAACGATGGCCTCAACACTGTCATCCCCTTCGAGGACGACAGCTACCACCGAAGCCGCCCCGCCCTTGCGATCCCCAAGTCCCGGGTTCTCAGGCTGGAAGGGTCCACCGAAATGGGCCTCCATCCGGCCATGGAGGGAATGCAGGCTCTCTACAGGGAAGGCCACCTCGCCGTCATCCAGGGAATCGGCTACCCCAACCCGAACCGAAGCCATTTTCGCAGCATGGACATCTGGCACTCAGCCAACCCCTCCATCAAAGAAAAAGGCAAGGGCTGGCTGGGGAAGGCCCTGGAAACGAAACCCGCAGAACTCAATGGGGTCCACATCGGCGGAGAATCCCTCCCGCTGGCCCTCCAAGGAGAACGCCACGTCGCCAGCATCCAGAACCTCGACTTCATCGAACTGCTCTCAGGGAGCAAGGGTTCCCGGCTGAAAAAGATCCTCCGTGCCGCTAATTCCGATCCCCGGCCGCAACGGGAAGACTATGTCCGGAGCCTCGCCAACGAAACCCTCGACAGCCTTGACAAGATCCTGAAGGTCAGCCGTATGCCAGCGCCTGTCGAATACCCCGGCTCGGAGCTCGGCCGCAAGCTGAAGCTCGCAGGCCAGATGGCCGCCGGCGGCTACCCAGCCAGGATTCTTTACCTGAGCCAGGGCGGCTACGACACCCACGCCCGCCAGGGCGATATCCACGCAAACCTCCTGAAGGATCTTTCCGAGGCACTCACGGCCTTCTACCGCCACGTCGAAAAAGCCGGCGCTGCAGAACACGTCACCGTCATGGTCTTTTCTGAGTTCGGCCGCAGGGTCAGGGAAAACGCCAGCCTCGGTACGGATCATGGCTGCGCCGCCCCCATGTTCCTGCTCTCTGGGAAAATCAAGGGTAGCCTGCACGGCCCCAACCCGGACTTCTCGAACCTCGACCGCGGCGACCTCCAGTTCACCACCGACTTCCGCCGCATCTACGCCACCGTGCTGGAGGAGGTCTTCGGGATGGACTCCAGGAAACTTCTCGGCACGAGCTTCGAAAAACTACCTCTTTTCTCCTGAAACAAGCCCCAGGCGAACCGGATCTCTCATGAACGAAACCCAGGACCAGGTCACTATTGACCAGTTAATGTCACCAGAGGAAATCAAGGGCCTGCAGGTCCTTACCGGGGCCTTCATGTTTGGCCTTTTCAGCTTCACCCTGGTCGTCCTCTTTTTATTCCTCAACGTAGCAGCTCCCGAGCCCGGACCGGAAGAATTGCGGAATCCAGGCGGCGGCATCGAACACCTGCACCTCCTGAGCATGGTCCATGCCGCCGTGGTCCTTTCCAGCTGGACAGTGGGAGGGTTCCTTTACCGGCGACGAACATCCAGGAAGGCGCTGCTTTCCGGTTCCAGCAACATTCGTGAAGCTTTTATCCTGCGCCTCGCCTTCATCGAGGGCCCTGGCCTTTTCGGATGTGTTATTTTCCTCCTGGGCGCCCAGGGACATGTGATCGATGATTTTCCGCTTCTCTGGCTGAACCTTCTGAGCCCGGCTGCCTCGATTGCATTCATGGGACTGACCTTCCCGACAAAGAAGAATCTTGAAAGGTTACCGGCCCTGGCAGCAACCGGAACAGGAAGCCCGTGGGCCAATAGAGCGGAACCCTGACCCTTGCCTCGGACTTTTTCCTCTATCTCAGTGCCGATCCCTGCCCCGCCCGGACCAGATCACCCAGGCCGCCAGCACCACCATCAAAAGGGCGATGACTGAGCCGGAATTAATCCACCCCTTCGTATCTTTCCAGATGACGGCGTAACCGAGGGCGCCGGCAAACAACGCGTACCCGACAAACGGAAGGAAGGTCTTGCGAATCACAATCCCTTCGCGCCCCACCATGCCGACGACCGCGGAGGCGGCCACCACGTTGTGAATGCAGATGACGTTGCCTGCTGCCCCGCCTACCGCCTGCAGCGCCGTGACCCAGCCCGGGTCAGCTCCAATCTTGCCTGCAGCCAGGTACTGAAATTCGGCGAAGGTCATATTGCTGATGGTATTGCTGCCGGCCACGAAGGCACCGAAACCGCCGACAAAGGTTGAAAACAGCGGCCAGGCATCTCCGGCCAGCCCGGCTACCCCGTTGGCAAGGGCCTCCGGCATACCGCCAGGCATGGCTGTGGTGCCTGAATTGATAAAAACCTGAGCCATCGGAACGGTAAAAACCAACGCGACCGAAGCCTTCAGTGTGGTCCTTAACGAATCCTGGACCGCACGCCCATAGGCGGGCTTACTCATCCTGTGCAGGAAACAGGTCGCCAATGAGGCGATAATGAAGATGCCCCCCGGCAGGTAAAGAGGCTCAAACTTCGCCCCGATCCCCGAGGAAAAAAGATCGGTCAGCTCCAGGGACACGTCTCTGAGCCAATCTCCAATCGATGCCCCGCCGAATTGAATACCCTTCAATCGTGTCAGGACAAGGAGGATCACCACCAACAGGTAAGGCAGCCACGCCATCGCGAACCCCATCGAACCCGCAGGCTCAGGCCCCGGAACCTTGCCGTGTGAAAC
>JAYGDV010000168.1:0-3077 GCA_046582735.1 Planctomycetota bacterium | reverse complement strand
GTTTTTCAGCCAGCGCCTCGGCCGCCTTGCCGGTCAGTTGGCTATTCAGCCACTGCAGCAAAATCTTTCGGTCAGCCTCGGCAGGCTGGTCGGCCTCCGCGGGGGGCATCAGACCAAAGAAAAGTTGTTCCTGCGCCTTGTTGAGTAAATCCAGACGGGCGTTTACCGGAAGAGTGGCAAGGGTGTCGAAGCGAATGTCCCCTTCCTCGGTATCCGGGCCATGGCAACTGACGCAGTTGTTCTTGAAGACTTGTTGGGTCGCTGCTGGTACGGCAAACGGCTGCGCGGACTCGTCAGCATAGGATGAAGATCCGCTGGCCAGGATCGCACTAGCGAAACCTGCAATAATGATTCGAATCGTCATGAACGGTCTGTTCTCCCTGCAGCAGGAACTGCTTGATCGGGGATGGATCTGAATCGTGGTTTCTTCATTGACGTTTCATTCCGATCAATTCTCCAAGCTGCGTAGCGACTTGCTGGGTCTTCGTAGTTTTTCCATTGTTGCCAAAAAGACAACAGACGCTATACCGATCAACATTGAGTACACGATAACTCCGGAGACGAACCACATCATTCCGAGCAGGATATTTCCCCGTACCTGCCATGCTATTGGCGTTATGGCATGGCAAATGGCAAACCAAGGGGCCAGCAAAGTGTCTGCAACTTCGGTGGCGTCCCGTTCAAACAGAATCGTGGCAACAAGCGAGGACAAACTCACGACTCCCGTGAAGAGCATCCATTGCGATAATCGTCGCTTCATTCTTGCCTCACTTCGTCAATGACCGAACCGTTCGCTCTATTTGGAAATCCCCAGCAGATCGGCCATGGCCCGACCCATCGCTTCGCCCACGTTCATGTAGGTCTCGGCGTTGCCACTGTAGTGACCACCGGAACTGCCCCCCTTAGAGAGCGGATGGGTGTAAACGGAAGCGACGTTCCCCTTGAACTCCGGATACTTGCCGGATGTGCCGTCAACCGCAAGCATGGCATCAAGGATCTTTCCGCCACCGTCGGTGGCACCTTTCTTGGTTTGGCCAAGCGAGGCGCTGACGAAGTTTGCGTTCGGCGCATTAAAGTCCTTGCGAAGCGTCTTGATGAGATGGACCAGGTTCCTCTCGTAGCGGCTCGAAAGCGCGGCACTGCGACTGTCGCGATCCCCTTGCCACCAGAAAAAACCGGCTATTTCGTATTTCTTGGCCCCAGGATAATACTTGTCGAGTTCGTTCAGCACCTTTTTCGCCCTGGCAATGTCGCCATCGTACTGCATGCCAGCGTACCACTTGATTTTCTTCGGCTCCGTCCCCTTCTGCCAGCGTTCAGGAGTTCCCTTGTAGCCGGGATGGACCCAGGTGACACCCTTCTTGTCGGTGAATTCAAAGCTTTCGCCTCCAGGCGGTAGCAGGTCCCATCCCAGGGCGCGATTGCCGATACAGCTCTTAAGAATCAGGACGGGTGCGTCGACGGCGTTGCCAATGTGGTGGCCGATGCCAAACTCAGGGCCGATCCTGCCGCCCTTGATAGTCATCCACTCGTTATTGAAACCCCGCATGCCGCCAGTGCCGCTGCCCATGACGCGCACGTTGCGGACATCCTTGCGTTCGGTCCAGTTCCCCGCCTTGTCGACGAGGTAAGGGTACAGGTTCTTCTCCTTGACCGCGTGTTCGAGTGAGCCGTCACCGCCCTTGATTTTTCCGGCTCCCAGCATGTTGGATTGCCCCAGGAGGATATAAACCTGGACCGGATTGGAGAGGTCGGCGGGTTTTTCGTCCGGGCCGGGTAAGGTCTTCTCCCTGGCTGAAACCGGCAGGGCCAGGGTCAGCACCAGCAATACTTTTATGATGGGGAGGTGGTTAATGAGACTCATGTTTGCTTCTTCCTTCTGAAGATTGGGGTCCTGATTGTATTTGCCGTAGATGGCCAAAAAGAATGATAGCTAAAGGGTAATAGATGAGAACAAGGGGGTGTAGTTACCAGTGAAATGTATTTTAGGCGATCCGAAGCAGGATAGCTTAGAACAGCTCCTTGATCGGTTTGCCTTCAAGGAGGATCTTACTGAGATCGGGGGGCAGGAGTTCCGGGGAGACGCGGAGCTCGGCGGCATCGAACATGGTGTGAAGAATCGTGGCGAGGAGGTTCTCGGGGCCGTAGGGCTCAGAGGCCGGGCGATGGCCGGTCTTGTCGGAGCGGCCGATGACCTGCCCCATCTTGAGGCCTCCACCGGCCAGGAGCAGGGGGGTCAGGTGGCCGTGGTGGTCGGTGCCGGCGTCCTTGTTCTTTTTGACCGGCGAGCGCCCCATCTCTCCGGAGATGACAAGAAGGACATCATCGCTCATGCCACGGTCCTGCAGGTCGTCAAGGAAGGTGGAGACGGCGTGGTCGACCTGGTTGCCCAGCGCGTTCATGCCGACAATCGTGCCGGGGTTGTGGGCGCCGCTGCCGTGGAAATCCCAGCTTGAATCGACGATGGTTACGTACCCGCAACCGGCCTCGCACAGCCGCCGGGCCAGCAACATCTCCTTGCCCAGCAGGTTGCTCCATCTGAGCTGGTCAACAAGCCTCTTCTTACCGTTGAAGAGGAAGTGCTTGCCGCCCTCGTGGTAGTCGCGCATGTCGAAGAGATGGCTGGTGTCATACCTGGCGATGGTTTTCGGGTCTTCCTTCGAGAGGTCGAAGGCATCGGCGACGCCGCGAAGCAGCAGGTCGTAGGCCTGTCGTTCAACCTGGCTGATTTCATCTGTCTCACCGGTGCGGTCGAGCTTTCGTTTCAGCCCGTCGAGTTCTCCCAGCAGCCGGTATCGATTGACAAAGCGATCCCGGGGGAGCTTCAGGTTGAAGTTGGCCAGCTGCTCGGTCTTGCCGTTTCGAACGAAGCCCTTGTAGAGACCGCCGGTGGTTCCCGCCCCGGCGACCTGGGCCTCGATTCTCGGGAGCCCGAAGGTCGCGGTCGGCTGTCCGAGCTTGAGCTCGGGCGCTACGGCTTCCGGGATGATCACCGTGTTCATGGGGATCCCTGTGCGGGGATGCAGGATCCCGGTTCCCTGGGCGCAGAGCGCTCCCATGGCCGCTCCCGATTGATG
>JAYGDV010000103.1:0-19727 GCA_046582735.1 Planctomycetota bacterium | reverse complement strand
TCGCCTCCTGACACGATGATTCCAAGCCCGGGAACCATACAGAGGGCTGCGTGTTCGCGGCTGAAGATCCTGCTCGGTTCAGGGGCCGGATGCCGAACAGATTCTATGCGGCTTCTCTTCGGATCGGAGGGGTCAAAGGTGAAGAGGATCCCGTTGAGCGATTCATGCCCATCGGGGGGTTTTCTCGGGTCGGTAATGGCCTCCAGTGTTCCCTGCCTGGGCAACTCCCAATTGGAGTTAATGTCTCCATCCATTCCGTTGACAGGATGGATGAGGCTTCCTGAGAGCATAATGACAGAGTCCGCCGCAGGCACCCCGGCTTTGTTGGGGCTGCCCAGCCCCGCCGCCAGGTGTCCTGCACGGATCAGCGGGTAGCCCGGCCGGATTCCCAGCCGGGTAATTGACTCACGTGGTTTTTCGAGATTGATGAGGATGGGAGAACTCAGGATGCTGGCTCGCACAGGCTCGAACAGACACTCCGGCTCATCTCCCCTCAGCTCCTCACCGAACGGATCGAGCGGCCGGTCGGGATTTTTGAGTATGGGAACGTAGGGGTCGAGGTGGCGATTGCGGCCGTAGCCTCCATAGGCCAGCACCCATGTTCTGTCCTCGCTGTCGGCCACGAGCAGGTTGAGGGTGTGCCGGACCCTGGCCAGGGACCTGAACATGGAGGTCTCAGCTATGCGGATCTCATCTCCAGTGCGCTCGAGGCGCAGCAACTCGGCAGACTCTGTAAGCCGGCCTGCATCTTTTCCTGCGCGACGATTCCAGCCACCATCGACGAGGAGTGAAAGGTTACCCACAGCCACGGCTGCGTGGTCAGCACGTGCAAGGGCCAACGATTGGGGAAGCTCGCGGATCACCAGGTTACTTGTTTCGCTTGAAACGAAGATGACGACGATCGTGGAGAATACCTCCTGCCCATCGGTTCCCCCACAGAGCACCACCATGTCATCTTCGGTTCCTTCCTGCCGGTCGCTCCCGGGCAGGAGAGTGGCGGTATGTTGCCAGGTCGGGCGGGGAAGCCGGCCGATCAACTTGAAGGCAGGAATGCCGGGGTCGTTGCGAATGGGGTTGTACAGCAGCACCTCATCGAGGGGGGCCTCTTCATCTGTGCCAAGTCCACCGGCGATGATTGCGAACCTGCTCTGGAACCGCGTCAGGGTATGCAACATCCTCGAGACTGAGTTCGGGAAGTTCTCCCGGACTCCCGTGGCAACGGTGCTGGCAGGATTGGGCAGCTCGATGTCGATCTCCCTTTCCGAACAGACTCCGGGGCCGCCGTTGAGGGCAGTAATACGGTTCATCGGCAACAGGTGGGTTCCATTGATCGCCAGGCCTGATGGTGCATCCGGGCCGGTACGGTCGACCCTGCGATTTCCTTCAGCTATTTTCCCTGCGATTTCGAGGACCGGGCCGGATCCGAGGATGATATCGATTTCGTGCTCATCTCCACTGGCGGCGGGTGCCATCTCCGCCGGCACGTCCTCCGATCCGAGCCGGTCCTGATCCTTGGCCAGGGCGATATCCTGCGGCACCTTCGGAATGTTGTTGGAGAACCCTTCGGCAAGCCTGACCTTCTGATCGAATACCAGCCTGATCCGGTCTCCTCCGTCTACCACAGCATTGCCGCCTTCGGGGTTTGCATCGATCCAGATGGCCCGCGAGAGTCGTGGCAGAATGAGCCGGTTCTGGAGGTCGATCGACTGTTCGATGCCATCTCCAAGATCCAGCAGGAGGCCGCTGGAGGCGGGGGTCTTGCTCGCACCGTAGACACCCTCTAATTGGAGCTCCGGGGTACCGTCGACAATTCGCAGCCGAAGCCGCCTTCGGTCCTGTTCAATGCTGGCGCGGAGCGTGGAGGCGGCCGGGGGGTCTATTCTCGCCTGGATCGCCGCTGCAACGTATTCCTCCGGTAAAGCGCGGTCGAGATATACCAGGATGCTCTCATCCTGCTGGGCGGTCCCATCGGGGTTTTCATCCTGGAACTCAGCCAGGGTTACGATGGCAAGAGGAGCCCCGTCACAACCTGCAATTGCCAGGAGGGCTGCTGGTAAGAACAGGATCCTGAGTGTTTCCCCCAATTCCACGATGGATTACTGCCGTTCCTGGGACCAGTCGATCATATAGGACTGGGTCTTCTTGTCCGGTTCAGAATCTGCTACGTCTCGCAGGGTCTCCATCGCTACGCGAGTACCGATTCGGCTGAGGGCCTTTGCAGCACTGAGACGTACTGCACTTTCCCCGGCAAACCTGGCATGTTCTTCCAGGAAGGGGATGGAGTTCGGGTTTCCGATTTTTCCGATACTACCGAGGATCGTCTGTTTGGTTACCCAGTAGTTTTCTTTCTTGAAGGCATGGTAGAGGGCCGGAAGCGATTCCGGTTGGGCAAGTTTTCCCAGCGCCTGGGCATAGCGGTTGCGGTTCTTTTTGGATGTCTCGTTGCTGAGGCCGTCCTGGAAGAAATCGGCAGCTTCATCCCGGCGATGATGCTCGCCGAGCTCCCAGATGAACTTCTCACGGTAGGGGCTGTAGCCCGGGTTCCCGATCAGGTTCTTCATGACGTCGAAGGATGTTTCGTTCTGGAGTTTTCCCATTGCCTTGATCAGGTGCCCCATCTCCGAGCGGTTTTGAGGGTCAGTATTCCTCGAGACAAAATAATCCCGCAGTGCCCAGGTGGCTCCCTCGGTCCTGGGACCCAGGTCGCCAATGGCGACGAGCATGAAGCGGCGGTAAACGAAATCAGGCTCGGAATTGAGGATCGTTGCCAGGGTTTCGAGGGATTCGGGGCCCAGGCCGGCAAGAAAGTCACGGAACTCCTCGCGGGCCTTCATGAGTTGGCTGGCGGCATTGGCCGTGCGGCCTTTCTCGTAAACGTCGAGTTTTTCAAAATAGGAGTGGATCGCCCTGGCCAGCTCTGTATTCCAGTTAGGCGGCAGGTTGGACAGGTCCCAGCGGGAGAAACCATCGGATTTATTGACCCGCTTTCTGACCGGACGCCTGGGGGCTGCAGTGGGGGGCTTGCGCCGGGTAGCTTTTTCTGCCGGCTGGCTTTGTTGTGCCGGGGACTCTTCGGTCTTTGCCGAAAGGGTCTGTTCGGCAGGACCCTGCTGCCCGTCATTGAGAGCCATCCAGATGATCACCGCGGTGAGGATCGCGGCGAGTGAGAAAGGAACAGCGATGCGTAGGTTCTGGCTCATCGTAACCGGTTCAAACAGGTTTCTACTTCAAGGAGTTGCGACCATCCTGGTTCAAGTCCTTCAGCGCGGCAAAGCAATCGAAGGAATCATACCACGAACGAGGCAGCACGTGGAACGAGAGGCCTGCAGCCGCTCCCATTTCTGTAACCAGCGGCCCCGTAAGAGATTAAATTTAATCTCCGTTATACTGGCTGACGCCGGGCGGCAGGAAAATCTCGGCAGAGGGGCTCGTCGGCTCTCCACCGGAAGCAGCATAGGAGCGCCCGCCCCCTGCAAGGAGGATCCGGTCGTCATAGTCGCCCAGGATTCCGTTGACCCCGCCGATCTTCAGGCAGGTTACATAGGTTCGCTCGAAGCCCCGGTTCTCGGGCCAGCGAGTCTGGGGAGAGGTTGACCAGGAGTCCATGGTTCCCACGAAGTTACCGCTTTCTGGAGGGAACTCTACGGTCCTGCCGACATCGCTGTCGATGGTAAACCAGGCACCGACGATTCCCAGGTAGTTTACCTGGCCGGTTCGATCGCGTTCACGGCCGAGATCGGTCGGGATTCCATTATTGGTGAGGGCAAGGCCCACGTTGAAGAACGGATCAAAGACACAGCCGGCAAGCATGGCGTTGCTGCTGAGATTCTCAGCACATCCATTGGGTGTGATGAAAATATCAGAGCCGGCCAGGGAGAATATCCGGGCCTGCTTCTCTGTTAAAGGGTGGATGGCGTCGTCGACCTTGCGCGGCATGGCAACAGGGTTGGTGCCGCAGCGCGCCACCTGGTCGCCCCGTAAGGGAGCCCCGTCGGAATACTCCATGTGCTGGATCTGGGTCAGGTACTGATCGTCCTTGGTTTCGAAAAAGCGCAATCCGTTAGCCGGTCCGCCTCCTGCCTGGAAGTAGGCGATGAACACCTGGTCGAGCAGGGGGGTTTCAGGACAGGTCCCATCGGAGTTTCCGTGGGTGATGAGTATAGCGTTACCCATGCCCTGGACGCCGTCAGGGGTATAGTCATTGAACTGTCCGAGGTTGACGGCGTAGGGGGTGTTGACCCGGGGGGTGTTGAGCTTGACGCTGGAGATTAGTATGAAGGCTCCAAGTCCGGGATCGTACACTTCGATGCTGGTTTTGCCATCGGCCTCTCCTCTGCCCACAGCGCCGGGGAATTTTTCGCCTGGTGCAAAGCCTGAGATGGCGCTCAGGGTCTCCATGCCTCCGGCAAGGATGTAGAGGTCGTCGCCACCCCGGTAGATCCTGTCTATACCGGCGATTCGGCATACGGCGTGGCCTGAACGGCCACGTGCACCTGCCAGCGTGGCGGGTACCGCGGCTGAACTCCGGGACATCAGGATTTCAAATGCATTCGAGCTGGGGGAGAATACCTCGACGATATTCGTCGAGGGGAAACGGGGCTCCTGCTGGTCGACCACTCCGCCGCCCTGCTGCCCTCCTCCCGGTACTGCGATGGTTACGTCGACCTGGATCTGTCCGCCGGTAATGAGCAATTCACCATTGGGCAGCCTGGTCACCTTGTGGCGGAAGCGGGGGCGTTGCATCGGCTCCACGATGGGCGTCGACTGCCTGGTGTTCGGATCGAATTTCTCGGCCTGGGCCTTGGGAGTTGCCTGGCTCATATTGTCGGTTCCGCCGATGATGATGAACTCGCCGCTGGTGAGCTCCGTGACGGTATGCAGTATGCGGGAGCCCTCGATCATCGCGATCGGGTTGCCCTCGATATCTGTATCAATCCAGACACCGGTTTCACTTTCGACTACAGGTGAGTCTTCGTCCAGGGTTGACTGGTCGTAGAACTCGATGGAATCAAGGGCGGAAAGTCCACGTTCATCGGATCCGCCGAAGACGAAAGCCAGGCCGCCGCTATGGGTCATTCCACCATGCAGGTAACGCGGCGTGTTCATCTCGCCGGTCTGTTTGTAGGGGATGTAGTTGTTGTTCTCGTCGAATTCTTCCAGCGCCGGAGCTGATTGCAGCAGGTTGGAGATGCCGCCCCCGGCCCGGGGGGTTCCGATGTCGCAACCGCCGGAAGCTGTCAGGATGACGATGCAGCTAAGACAGCAGACGAGTCCGTAGAGGGTTTTTTCGATGCGCCCGAATGTATTTGATCTCAAGTTTTCACCATTTACAGCGTTGTTGGCGGTTTCAGTAGAGTGCTTCATTTCTCAACCTCAGCTTTTTGGGGGTCACAATTCGCAGGATCCGCAGCAGTATTGTCCTGGAACGAAGTTTTTCGGTTTCGTTCTCAGGCTCTGGATGAAACCCAGGGAGAAATGCTGCTACAGGAGACGCCGGAAACCCCTAATTTCAGATACTTTAAAATATACAGTATCAGGTTGTTTAGCCCCAGTATTAGGGCCATCGACAATTAGGGACACCTTTATGTATGGCAAAAAATATTCCAAAAGGACATTTCCTGCCCAATTCCTTCCGGAATAAAGGAGGCGGCCACAAATGACTACTATATTTAAGCTTAGTGTTTTGCTCGTCGGCCTTCAGCAAGCCGACTTGAGAGAGCCCCCCAATAATCCCTGGATTACCGGGCGGTTGGGAAACACATTAACCATCGATTTTACAGGTAATTAGGCCTTTAGAATACCCTCTTTTTGGCGCTGCCGGACAGACTTACCGGAAGTTTTTTGCCGGCTTATCAGCGCCCACCTTTGCCAAAACTCCTGGTTGCGCCTGAGGCTCCGCCTGCGCCTTTCACTGCATTCATGGCGCGTTCCCTTACGCCGGGAGCAGGATTACGTCCACCGGCGCCATTGCCCCTTCCAGAGGCTCCACGGCCGGCTCGCTCGGTCAGGCGGTCACGCAGGCTGCCCTCGCCGCGTCCCTTGCCCCTGCCGTCCTTGGTGAGATCGGCACCGAAGGTGTTGACCGCTCCATCTGCCCCGGCTTCCCTGCCGCCAGCGCCTCCGGCGCCTCCGGCAGCCGCCAGGTCATCATCTTCAATCGGTATCGCAATGCGCCTTGAGGCGAGCAGGGGCACCATTGTCGTAAATGTATTCACGACCGGCTTTTTGTCGTTGTTCTTTCCCTTTTCCAAGATCTCATTGCCGGTGCCGGAGTAGATCTGCAGCTCGATCCGCACCGCCACCGGGATCGCGGCGGCCTGCTGCTCCCGGTCGCCGGCGAGGCTTTCCTCTTCGGCAGCCACATCGCCTGTTACGCGGGGGATATTGCTGCGGGTGCCGGCCAGGTTGTTTTCATCTTCCTGCTGGATCAGCGTCCTCTCAATATTTTCCCTGGAGTCCCATTCAGGATACCAAGTGTAGCCATCGAAATACTCTATACTCAACGACTTGACCTTGTCGTAGATGCTGTAGTTGAGACCGGGGGCGTTCGTGATGTCGCGCTTGGCAAAATCGATCATTTCCTTGCGGTAGAGGGTGTAGGTCGGGTACCTGCTGCTGACCTGGTTGGGTTTAAGATGGTAGCCGACGACTGTCAGGGTGCGCAGGTTGTCCCATTCCATGAAATCTCCTCCGGGAGTGGGGTCCACGGTGCTGACGAAGTACACGGAGTCATCCTCCTGGTCCTCGCTGCCCTCGCTTCTGCCGTCGAAGACCTGGTTGTTGAGCTGCTGGGTGCATCCCTTGAACACGGCGCCTGCAAGATCTCTGCGCATCAGGGTCAGGATGCCCTCGCCGACCTTTTCAGGAACCGTGATCTCGATCACATGGCGCTCGGTGTCGATACAGTTGCTGAAAATCTGGTAGGACGTGCCCAGGACCCACGCCAGCAGCGCCATTGCGATCACGATCTCGATGAGCGTGAAGCCGTTCTGTCGCGAGTCTGCCGGGTGGTAACCGTGGAGCTTACTGTTCCTGCTGTTGGTGTTTTTCATCTTCCGCCTCCGGGGAGGAGTACCTCGTCGTAGGCCGGGTCTCCGTAGAGAAGGGTGGGCTCTCCATCATCAAAGAGCATCTCCTGCTCTTCCATCCAGAGCTCGCTCGGGAAGGTCCAGACAGTATAGGAAACACTGGATTCTTTTCTCCCATCCTCACCGCTCGAGCCGCCCTGGCCGTCGAGATCAAAAGGTACCGTCACGGTAATGCGGTATTCAAGGAGAATCTGTTCACCCTGGCTTTTCAGCTGTGGGGGGTCAATTACCCAGGTCCAGTCTTTGGAGCCGGGAAAAACCGACTTTCCATCTTTTTTCTCGAAGGTGCCCTCGGTTCCCACGAAGTTACCGCTTCCTGGAGGGACCTCTACAAAGTTGATATGGTCGTGGAGCTTGTTCTGGGCGTAGCTCTTGATCTGGCGCTGGCGGGTGTAGTTGACTGAGCGCTGACGCGACTCTCCCAGGGTTTTGAGCATGGGTATGATGAAGGCGGCCAGCATCGCGATGGCTATGACCAGCTCCAGCAGGGTGAAGCCTGCGCGGGTATTTCTCGTGGGAGTGGAATTTTCGGTTGCTGGGAGCATTTCAGTCCTCGAAATCATCAAAGCTGGCCTGTTCGGTATTGTGAAAATCCACCGCCCCGGTCAGGGCATTGTAGATCAGCGTGTAACGCCTGCCATCGGCGGTGGCGAGCTTGACGATACGACTGCCCGTATTGCCGGTGGGGGCGAAGTAGACGTCCGGTTCACCACTGGAGAAGGTTCTCTGGGTGCCGCGCATCTCGATACTGAGCAGTTCTACCCCGTGGTAGGATTTGTGGAAGTACACCCTGTCGAGGACCATGAACTCGATGCCCTGGTAGCCCTGGACAATGGAGTCGCTGTTGAGGTCCGAATAGTCTCTCCCCGACAGCAGCAGGGAATATCCCTGGCCGGTGGTTTTGGGCCGTGAAGGCTCCTGTTCATCGAAGTGGTAGCGAATGCCGCAGAGGGCTCCACGGCTGACGGCGGCCAGCCTCATGCGCTCGATATTGCTGCCAAGCTGGCGGGCCGCGGTGCGCAGCCTGTACTTGGGGATGCTGCTGCCGAGCTTGATTGCGCCCATGGTGAACATGATGCCAAGCAAGGCCATGACGATGATGAGCTCCAGGAAGGTAAAGCCGGACGTACGGTTTCCCGCGCAGGAATCTTGTTGTATGGAATAGGCTTTACACATGATTTTCTCCGGCTGGAGAGATCAGGAAGCGATCAGTACTCCTCGGACTCGGGATGTTCGTAATCCCTGTCATCTCCCTCGCCGCCGGTGTTCTCGTCACGTCCGCGGCAGATGATCAGGGGCTTGCCATCTCGCATTTCGTACTCGTACGCGTGGCCCCAGGGATCTGTGGGAGTTTTGTCGAGCGCGCCGGGAAGGTCGTTTCCATCATCATCGACGGCGTTGATCATCTCGTCAATCGATTCCGGCCAGCTCCCGGTCGAGGTGTAGAGCATGGTGGCTGATTCATAGATCTTCTGCAGGTCATACTTGATCTTGGTCGCGTTGCCCTTTTGCAGCATCGGCGCCACCTTGGTTACGACCAGGGTGCCGAGCAGGCCGATGATCGTGATGACTACGATGAGTTCAAGAAGGGTGAAGCCCTTTTCCAGGTTTCTGCGGTTTCTGCTAGTGTTCATGATCCTGTTTCCTTAAAGCCTGATTTCTAAAACTATCCTGATTTTTAAGATACATCATCAGCGGGCTTCATGCCCTAAAAGCTTCCCCGCCGGCGTTTCCACCTATTATACGGTCATTATCCCATGGATGAGAAGTCCAGCAGGGGCAGCAGCACGGCAGCGATGATAAAGCCGACGACCACCGCCAGCAGGATAATGATAATCGGCTCGATGAGCGCGGTCAGCCGCTGAATCGACAGGTCCAGCTCCTCTTCGTAGGATTCCGCGATCCGGTCGAGGATTTCCTCCAGCTGGCCGCTCTGTTCTCCCACAGAGACCATGTAGCCGACCATGGGGGGGAAGACCTTTGATTTCTTGATCGGGGTGGCGATGTCGGCACCCTCGATGATCCGGGCATGAATATCGTTGATGACCTGGGTCAGCCTTGCGTTGTTGACAACGAGCGCGACGATTTTCAGCGAATCAAGTGCAGGCAGACCGCTTTTGAGCAGTGTTGAAAAGGTCATTGCGAAGCGTGAGATGGCCTGCTTGGAGAACAGGCTTCCGAATAGAGGCAGGCGAAGCAGGATCGTATCGAACTTCAGCCGCCCGGCATCGGTGCCGATCAGCCCCTTGAGAAAGAGTCCGCCGATGATGGCGACCACCAGCATGTAAATCCAGTATGCTGCGGTGAAGTCGGAGATTCCCTTCATGACCTCCGTGATAAAGGGCAGCTCACCGCCCCTTTCTTCAAGGATCTTCGTGATCTTGGGGACCACGTAGGACATCAGGAAGATCACGACCGCCAGTCCGACAACGACCATGATGGCCGGGTAGGTAATGGCCGCGAGCACCTTGCCCTTGAGGCTGGCCTGCTTCTGCAGGTAGTCGGCAATCCGGACGAGTACGAGATCAAGGTGGCCACTGGCTTCTCCGGCCTTGACCATGTTGACGTAGAGGTCGCTGAAGAAGCGCGGATGCTTGGCCATCGCCTCGGCCAGGTTGTTTCCCGAGGTGATCTCTTCCTTCACATTACGGAGAACGCGCTCGAGGTGCGGACTGCTGCATTGTTCAACAAGCGCGTTCAGGGCATCCGCCAGCTGGATGCCGCTTCTGAGCAGGGTCGAGAACTGCCTGGTGAAGGTGGCCAGGTCCCGGGTAGAGATTTTCGGCTGGAAGATCTCGATCTCCATCGACAGGAGGCCGCCGGGCTTCTGTCCCGTCTTCATGCCTTTGCGGACGCTCTTCTCTGTCGACTTGCCTTTCTTCTTTTTTTTCTTGTCGGCGACCTCCCACATCTCCGTGACGTGCATGTGGTCGCCGCGCAGCTTGCTGCGGGCGTCGCGGGGGGTGTCGGCATCGACAATACCCTTGCGGCTTTTGCCGCTGCTGGTAATGGCCTTGTACTCGAAGATAGGCATGATTTTCTCAGAAGACGTCGAGCTGCGTGACCCGGAAGACCTCTTCGATCGTGGTGGCGCCCTCGAGCACCTTCCTCGCTCCATCCATACGGAGAGTTCCAAGGCCCCTGGACACCGCGTTCTGTTTCATTACAGAGGCGCTGACACGCTGAATGATCTCGTCACGGGCATGTTCATCGATTGCGAAGATTTCGTAGATCGCGGTTCGGTCATAGAGTCCTCGTCCGAGGCAGGACTCGCAGCCCTCACCGAGGTATAGCATACCGTCTTTGAGCTGCGAACGGTCCGTGCAATTGAGTTCCTTGAGCTGTGCATCGGTCGGCTCGAAGGGCTTCTTGCAGTCGGGGCAGATCAGGCGTACGAGACGCTGTGCAACCACGGAAATGACCGCCGAGGCGACCAGGTAGGGCTCAACGCCGAGGTTGACCATCCGGCTGATGGCTCCGGCGGAATCGTTGGTGTGAAGGGTTGAGAATACAAGGTGCCCGGTGTTGGCCGCCTGTACGGCGATCCCGGCCGTCTCTCCATCACGGATCTCTCCGACCATCATGACATCAGGGTCCTGCCTCATCAGTGAGCGCAGCCCCGAGGCGAAGGTCAGTCCCTTCTTGTTGGCAACCTGGATCTGGGAGATTCCATCGATGTTGTATTCGATGGGGTCCTCGATGGTGATTACGTTTTTCTCATCGGAATCGATCTCGGCCAGCGCGGCGTAGAGAGTCGTCGTCTTTCCGCTACCGGTCGGTCCCGTGATCAGGATGATCCCGTGGGAATAGCCGATGTAGTGGTGTATCGTTTCGAGGTCTTTCGAACCCAGCCCGATCTCTTCGAGCGTGTAGAGTCTTGCGGTCTTGTCGAGCAGCCGGAAAACGATCCGCTCTCCCCGGGAGGTCGGTACCGATGAGATTCTCACATCGACCTCGCCGTCACCGACCTTGATCGTTGTACGCCCGTCCTGGGGGAGGCGGCGTTCGGCAATGTCCATCTTTCCCATTACCTTGACCCGGCTGACGATCGCATCCTGGAATTTCTTGGGAACCACCTTGGCATCGTAGAGGATTCCATCGATGCGGTACCTTACCTGCATCCGGTCCTGGTAGGGCTGGAGATGGATATCACTGGCCCTGAGCTTGAGCGCCTCGAAGAGGACGGTGTTCATCAACTTGATGATGGGGGGCTTGTTGGCGATATCGAGGACGTCCTCCGACTCGTCCAGCACCCTGGTCAGGCTGATCATGTCGTCGTCTTCGATGCCCTCGAGCAGCTCGTCGACATCGGTGGAGGAGGTCTGGTAGGCCTTGTTGACCAGCGCCGTGATTTCTTTGCGGGGGGAGAGGACGGGCCTTACCTGGGCACCGAGCATCGCCGCGAGATCATCCATCGGGTGGAAGTCGAGCGGGTCGCAGGTCGCCACATCGTAGCCGTTTTCGTCCGAGTCGATGCAGACGAGGTTGTAGGCCCGTGCGAACTGGGCCGGTACCTTCTGGGTGAACACCTTGGGCACCTCGATGCCTTCAAGCTCATCCCGGAAGGGCAGGCGCAGGCTCTTGGAGAGGATGTCGAGGAGCGTCTCCTCGGAGATATACCCCTTGTTCTTCAGGACCCGGTCAATCGGTTGCCCGCTGTCCTTTTCGATCTCCCGGCACTCCTCCAGTTGCCTGTCGTCGATGAGGCCTTCAGATATCAGGGTGTCTACCAGGCTGAGTTTCATGGTTGCAAACTTGGTATTAATTTCCCAGGTTGGCGGGATTCTTCCGATGATCCCCGCAGATCCTTACGATGGCGGGCCGAACTGGTCTTGCGTTGCCCACCGCTCAGTATTTCTTGCTTCAAAAAGCCGTCGTTGCTTTCAGTTATTCCCTTTTCCCTCTCATCTAAGGTCGAGCCGGAGGGGGACGAACCAGCTGTTTCCCTCGGGATTTACCCTCAGGCCGCGTTTTTTCCAGGCCTCCGGGATCGTCTTCAGGCTCACAGGTTTCGAGCGGGTAATTTTCGGCGCAGGAGGTTCTTCAAAGGCGGACCCTTTCTCCCGGTTCACACCCCGGGGGGGAGTTGGCGGAAGGGCGGCAGATTCACCGGCTCCGCCTGTGTTGTTGTCCTTACCGGATCCCCGATATCTTTCCTGCGCTTCCTTTACCCGCTGGCGGAGTCTGGGCTCTTCGGAAGTACCGCGCTTAAAGACAGCGGGCGCATCGCGGTCTGTTTTCGCTTCGACCCTGAGAGGTTTAAGGGGTAATTCGAATTGAGATGTAATGGGCTCTTTCTCCGAGGAGGCGGCTGCTTTTTCCAGCGCCTGGTCAGTAATGTTGGCGAGGTCCTTGAAGTTCTCGTCCGTCAGGATGTGGGCGCGAAGGAAGATATAGAGATTGGTCACGCTGACGGATCCACCCTCGGTTCTGAAGAGTTTTCCGAGGAAGGGGATGTCGCCCAGGAGGGGAACCTTTTCAACGACCTTTGCCTTGGTTTCCCTCGTCAGGCCGCCGATGACGTAGATCCTGTCGCCGGCGATGGTGACAGATGAGGTGATCGAGTTGGTTGTTTTAGGCGGCAGGACGTTGTTTGTTTCTATCTGGGAGAATTCCGAAACCTCCAGCCCGCACTCGAGAAAGACGGAGTTCTCGGAGTTGATGGTGGGGAAGATGTCGAGCGTGATGCCGGCCTCTTCGCCCTGCTGCGAGGTGGTGGTCGAGGTGTTGACCGTCGCCGTGTTCACCACGTAGCGGGTTTCGGTGATATTGATCGTACTCTGGACATTGTCATCGGCGAGGATGAAAGGAGTTGCCAGGACCTTCGAGTCACTGTGAGTTTTCAGGAACTGCACCAGGAGAGGGAATTTGCCCCTGTCCATCAGCGCGACGACTCCACCGGCGGGAGGGGTGGTCAGATCGAATATCCGGTTGAAGTCCTCGTTATTGATTCCGCTGAGACCGAAGGACTGCTCGAAAAGGATCCGTGCGGAGCGGTCATCTGGATCCCCGGCAAGCAGCTCGATGGTGTAGTTGAGTCCGCTCTGCTGGGAAACCTGCACAAGGGCGGCCTCGAGGAACACCTGGCGCCGCTTGACGTCGATCTGCTCCAGGATATGGAGGATTTCAGCATAATCCTCCGGCTCGGACTGGATGATCAGTGAATTGGTTTCTTCATGGGGGACAATCATGGTCGGCAGCATGCCTGCTCCTGCCGAATTGCCAGAAATGCCGGAAGTACGGCCGGTCGTTCCGCCGAGGGAACCCCTTGAAGACGTGGTCGTGGCCCGGCCGGGCGTACGCGTACGGCTCCTGGCTGAGGTGCCCAGTCCGCGGGTCCCACTTCGGGAGCCGCCGGCTGAACCGAGGATATCGGAGATGACCGGGGCGACGTCGATAGCCTTGAGGTAGCGCATACGGTAGATCTGGGTCTTGAGCCTCCGGAGATCGAACCGCGTGTCGAGCTCACGTATCAGCATATTGATATCCTCAAGGTCAGCCATCGAGTAGGTGGTGATGATGATCTTCTGGGTGCGGGGATCGGCAATGAGGCTTGTTTCGAACTCGGTGCCTCCACCGCGCAGGAGACTGGAGGAGGAGCGGCTGGCGCTGGAGGTCGAGGTGGTGGGGCGGCTGGTCGTCCTCGAGGGAGTTCGCCCGGCCCTGTTCTGCTGCAGGAAACTCTCGATGATGGAGACGAGCTCCTGGGCATCGGCTTCCCTGGCCTCGATGATATGCACGATACGGTCGGGGGTTTCCTGCTCGATATCGATGATCTTCAGCAGCTTGACAATATAGTCAAGCAGGCCGAACTTGGCCGTTACGATGATCGTCTGGGTTCCCTTGACTTCCGCCACGTTGAACCCCGAGTTCCGCGTGCTTCCCTTGGACTGGGTGCCTGTGGCCAGGGTGTTAAGTGACAGGATCGCATCGGCGGGAGCGACGTGAGCGAGCTGGAAAACCATGGTCGCCAGCTCATCGGAAGAAAGACCGAGGGCCCCCTTTTTCAACTGGCTGTCCATTTGGGTGGCGCCACTTGCTCCTACCTTGATGACGGGGTTTTCCTTCACCCCGCCCTGGGACTGGGAGGTCGCCGTCGAGCTGACCGTGATGATCTCCTTGCCGGTGGAGAGCTTGCGTCGCACGAGCTGGAAACCGTTCGCATCGAGGACCGCCTTGACGATCTCAAAATCGGCATGGTAGATCGGAGCGGTAATGTTGATCATCTGGCCCTGGCGGGCAGAGGCTCCGGCAGGACCACCGCTGAGAATCACTGTCAGGCCGGTGAAGTCAGCGAGAAAACGCAGGAAGTCATCGAGTGGAATCTGGCCTTCGTGGATATCGACACGCTGGTTGAGATATTTCGCGTTGGGGGTGAACTCCTGCTTATCTTCATCCCTCGCCTCAATGGTAATGGCGCCGGCTTTGGCCTCGGGAGCTTCCCCGGCCTCGGGAGTTTTTTCCCCGGGTTCGATTACAGGTGCCTTAGGCTCTTCTCCCACAGGTGTTTTCGCGGGTTCTGCCGCCGGGGCATCCTGGGGTTTAGCAGCAGCAGCGGGCTTTTCTCCGGCTGGAGTTTTTTCCTCGGCCTGGGCGGGGGCTGCGGGAGCTTTCGGTGCGGCGGGGGCAGGAGCTTCTGTTTCTACAGAAGCTTTTTCCTGGGCAGCCGGAGCTTTTTCACCAGCGTTTTCCTTATTTTCCCCGGCCTCGGGGTCAGCCTGGGCAAGCAGGAAACCTCCACGGCGCAGCATGGCTTTTTCCCCTTCAGGGGCTTTGGCGATTCTTCTTCCCTTGAGATTCTGGAAGCGGTTGCTCTGAGAGAACAGAGGGATGCTTCCTGAAGTGAGGAAGAGGGTTGTCAGAAGCAGGTAGAGTTTGATTTGTCCGGCTTTCATGGTTTCAGCGAATCCGAAGGAAGTTATTGCGAGTGGAGGATTTGAAGAAGAGAAGGAAGACCCTTAATAGTAAAAAGCAAGGGCCGTGCCAAGCTTCTCTATTCCCTTGACATAAGTCCTAAGTTAATACGAATAAATATTTTATGTTTTTCCCAACTGTACCTAAACAGGGGCTATAGTTCGTTTTTCCAAACCCTGAGTGTTTTGTAATCGAACACTCCAGTGCCCGGATCCTGGTGATCCCGGGTCTTTTCAAATCGGAATAACTACCCGGGGGTCTTTAAGTTAAGCGAAGAAAGTTTGCCATTCAGAGGGCCTGGTTTCCCTAAGTACAGTAAAACCAAGGGGGCGAAGGTGTTAACGGACCTTTTTAGCCGGCTTATCCAGTTTTATCAGGCTGTCAAGGACCCTGGCGGAGAGCTCCTGGTTTGCCCTGTAGAGGAGATGGTTTCCGGGGGCGACAACCATGTGAATCCGGTCGCGGTCTTCCGCTGGGAGTTCTTTTAAAACGGCTTCAAGAAGATTGTGCGCCCTGCGATGGCGAACCTTGTAGGTACTGAGGCGCTCACGGGCTTCCCGTGAGTCGGCGATCGATTTCTCCGCAGCTTCCAGAGCGCCCTGCAGCCATTTCATGTTGGGGGACCAGAGCAAGATTTTCCCCGTCCTGTTATCGGCCAGTGTCACCATTCTTGCTGATCCGGGCTCAAGTCCGGCATTCAGGGTGGCAACGTAATTCTGTACAGCTATCCAGGCCCCGTCGAATTGCCGCGTCGCGACCTGAAGGACTTTTTTGTACCGCAGGTTCTCCGGCTTCCAGTCCGGCTGCCTGGAGGCGACCAGCAGTTCGCCATGCTCCGGGTGGTTCCAGGTATGCAGGTAGAAGGACTGGGAGGCCAGCAGGAGCCTCAATTCAGCCAGGGTTACAGGTCTTTTGCTGAATTCCTTCGAGATCGTTATTTCCTCGTCGTTCAGCTGGCGGTTTTCGACCTTGACCGGGAGTCCATGGAGTTTTCCGGCCAGTCTCAGGATGCCTGGTGCACGGTAGGAGCCGGCCTGTGGCAGTACGATCGTTCCGGGGAGATCTTTTTCCCCTCCGTTTTGCCCGGGCATCTGCGCAGCCCACAGCAGCAGGCAGAGCACTGCAAGGCCGGACCTCAGGCTGCGAAGGGTATCAGGCATCATAGTTTTTCAACTTTGAATAGAGTGTGCAGCGTTCGATGCCGAGCAGCTCCGCAGCTCTCTTCTTGTTTCCCTCGGTATGTTCAAGGACCCTGAGGACATGCCGGCGCTCGAGCTCCTGGAGGCTCACGGGTTCCCAGCCGCCCATTCCAGGCAGGCTTGATTTTTCCGGAAGGATGAGATCTTCGGGGCGGATTTCCCGGCCATCACCAAGTACGAGCGCGCTCTCCACCACGTTCTTGAGTTGGCGGACATTGCCGGGCCAGCTGTAGCTTATGAGTTTTTTACCGGCTTTCTTGGTCAGTTTCTTTGGAAGCCCGCCGGCCGGGTTGTTGGCAATGAAATGCTCTGCAAGCAGGAGGATGTCTTCTGTTCTTTCTCGAAGCGTCGGCATTTCGATGTTGAGGACATTGAGGCGGTAAAAGAGGTCCTCCCTGAATTCCTTGTTGTTGACGGATTCCTGCAGCTTCCTGTTTGTTGCAGCGATAATCCTCACATCAACATCGATCAGGGTCGTTCCACCCACTCTTTCAAAACAGCGCTCTTCCAGCAGGCGCAGGAGCTTGGCCTGGCAGCCCAGGGTCAGCTCTCCAACCTCATCAAGGAACACTGTGCCGCCGTCGGCGAGCTCAAAGCGCCCTTTTTTTCGTGCTACCGCTCCGGTAAAGGCCCCCTTCTCGTGGCCGAAGAGCTCGCTTTCCACCAGGTTTTCCGGCAGAGCCGCGCAGTTGAGGGCGACGAAGGGGGCGCCCCGCCGGGGACTGCCATAGTGCAGGGCAGAGGCGACCAGCTCCTTCCCGGTTCCTGTTTCACCCTGGACCAGGACGGTCATGGGAGTCGGCGCCGCCCGCTGGATGAAATCAAGTACCTCCTGGACCTGCTGCGACGCACCAATAATCCTCTTGTCCTCGGAGATCGATCGCAGGAGGTTGCGGTTTTCCTCCAGGAGGCGCTGTTGTTCGTCGATCCGCTCAATATTGAGCCCCAGTGGTCCGGTTGCTGTTGCCAGGATTTCCAGTTCATCGTCTCCGAAGACAGCCGCACCCTTGAGGTACACCACCGCGTTAACGGATCCGGCCACCGTTACGGGAGCAGCGAGAAGATAGCCCGGGGTCTTTCCGGATTCATTTTTTGACAGCAGGACCACGGCTTCTTTTTCCGAGCGCTCCACCAGGTCGAGGTCTGCCTGCGGGGCTCCGCCTTTCGGCGTCTTTTCCCCGGAGCCTGCGCGTACACTCCAGCTCCTGCCTTCACGGGCCAGCAGCATTCCGCTTTCCGCTGCTGTGCGGGAAGAGATCCACTGGAAGAAGCTCTCAAAGAGTCCGGTGATGGAGGCAGCTGAAACGAGATCCCCTGCCAGTTGGCCGGGTTCTTCTGTACGTCCGGAGTCACCGGTTTCCCGGTGTGGGGCGTCCCTTTTTTCTTTGTCTCCGGGTGGGCGGGCCTCTACCTCTTTCAGGATGGTGGATGAATAGGCGGTGCCCTCCACTTCCGGGGAATCATTCTCGAATCGCAGCTCGGTGTCTCCGATGACGAGTACATCGCCGTCTTTCAGCCAGCAGGTTTCGACCGGGTCGTTGTTGAGATAGGTCCTGTTTCGGCTGTCGAGGTCGGTAAGCCTGAAGCCTGTGTAGCTGGCCTCGATTCGGCAGTGTTCTCGTGACACGGCGTTGTCGTTGAGAGGAATATCGACCCGGGGGTCACGTCCGAGGATGGTTTCAGAGGTGGAATCCTCCGTTGAAGGAGTGAGCTCATACTCGGTTCCGAGACCGGGGCCATCGATAATGATCAGTCTAGCCATGGGACCTCCTTCAGGCGGGTGCCCTCGAGTGTTCCCGAGAGCAGGAACTTCCTGAATTCAAAGGTGCAGGGCTTCCTGTAGAACGAGGTCTGGAGGACCACGGCCCCGCTGGCCCAGTCGTTTCCGTCCAGCTCGCAGTGGTGAGAATAGAGGACCTGGTTGCCGGTCAATTCGACGACCTTGATGGTGAGCCCGGTTCTGTCCTGCGCGGGCTTCAGCTCGAGGAAGACCTTGTAGACTGCGTCTTTTGAGTTCAGGGCAGGGATTGGAGGCAAAGCGGGCTGCGGAAGGACCTTGTCGCCATGGCGGAGTGCTTCAAGTGGAGCTGGGGTTTTCCGGCTGGGGCTCAGCCTCAGGGTCAGGCTGCGCCGCCTGTTGCCAAGCGGGTCAACGATCGAAATGGCCAGGTCGGACCTGCCCTCGGGCCGGTCGAAGCTCAACTGGATCTCGTCAAGCTGCCTGAATGGATAGGAGAATGCTACCGGGTCAGGATAGCTGACCCAGGAAAGCCTGCCGGTGTCCTTGTGAAGGCTGGGTGGCTCTGCGCCATTGGTGGAAGACCTGAGCAGGAATACATCCCCCAGCGCCTGCGGCCTGTTCACCGGTACCGCGCCGAAATCGAGGTCGAGAGTCGAGCCTCCGGTCGGCCGCGGCAGGCACCAGCTGCCGAGGCGGTTCTCGATGGAGCGTACCTGCCCGGTTTTGTATTTGCGCAGTGCGTAGGAGGTGGCCGTGGCGGTCAGGATGATCAATGCCAGGACTGCAGTTCCATAGCCGATCGCACGCACTATTGCAGGAGGACCTTTGCTGCTGAATCGGCCTGTCCCCCCTCCTGTATGGACAGGGTTTTTACCTTTTTCAAGAAGCTTGAGATCTTCGACCAGGTGTTCATAGGTTTCGTATCGATCGGAGACTTTCCGGGCCATCATTTTCCCAATGACATCGCTCAACGCATCCGGCACGTTCGAACGGAGTGTTCGTGGAGAGGGTGGGTCCTCTTCCACGTGGGCCACGATGATCGAGACCTGCGACCTGCCTTCGAAGGGAGGCTTCCCGGTTACCATGTGGTAGAAGGTTGCTCCGAGGGCGTAGATGTCAGAGCGGTGATCGACAGGTTTTCCGCGGCCCTGTTCCGGGGAGAGATAGTGAGGGGTACCGAGGACAATTCCTTCCTCGGTCAGGGTGTCATCTTTCGAGACCTCTTTTGACAATCCGAAGTCGACGATCTTGACGACACCATCGGGGCGCAGGAGCAGGTTGGAAGGCTTGATGTCCCTATGGACGAGGCCACCTTCGAGGGCAACCTGGAGTCCGCGGGCCACCTGCAGGATGGAGCGTACGGCATCCTCTGCGCTGAAGTTTCCATCCTCCGCGAGTATTTCCTGTACCGAGTGGCCCTCGACGTACTCCATGACGATATAGAGGGAATCGTCCTCGGCGCTGTCGATGGAGAAAATCTGCGCAATGGAAGGATGCGACAGGCTGGCAAGGCTGCGGGCCTCCCGGCGGAAGCGTGCCTGGTAGTGTTCGTCCCGGCCGTACTTATCGTGCAGAACCTTGATCGCGACCTTCCGGTTGAGGGTGTGGTCCCGGCAGCGGTAGACCTTCCCCATTCCACCTTCGCCGATTCTTGCCTCGACCGTGTAGGATCCGACCTTTTCCCTCAGTACCTTCTCTGTCCTGGTGTCCTCCCCGCTGGAGGGACCCGAGAGCGGGGTTGTGCTGGGATTGTTTCTTTTTGGGGGAAGAGTCTCATCCATAACT
>JAYGDV010000040.1:0-40360 GCA_046582735.1 Planctomycetota bacterium | reverse complement strand
TTCTTCTTGTCGGCCTTCTGCTTCAGGATGCCATCGACGGCTTTTTTCAGGTACTTGATACCGGCGTCATACCAGACCTTTCCGGAGGCAAAGCCCAGCATGAGGTAGGCCGACTCCGCCAGCACAAGCTCCTTGGCCTCTTTCTCGTTTCCAAGGGCCGGGCGGATCACGGAGGCCTGCCCGGCGATCAACCCCCTGGTGTCATTCGGAACGACTGCGAATGTCGTATACCCGGTCCTTCCCAGGCGGCGGTAGATCTCGTGCTTCAGGTTCACACCCGAGGACCCGAGCAGCTTCCTGCCATCGCTGGGGGAAGAGTTGGATTGCGAGGCCCTGCCGGGACCTGACCTGTAATTGGCCTGGCTGATGGCACTGAGCGGATTGACCAGGCCGGGCAATATGACCGCTTCCTTGAGATCAACCACCCTGGCTCCGTCAGGAAGCTTCGCGTCTGCGCCCAGGACTTTTTCGACCTTCCCGCTGCGAACAAGAAGGAAACCGGGGGAAACGCTCTGGCCTGCCTTGCTGACGATCCGGGCAGCCTTGTAAGCAACCAGGTCCTCGTCCGCGGCAAGAGCCGGGCCCAGTGCCAGCAGCAATGCCAGCACCAGCAGGCGAAGCCGCAGCCGGCGGCGGTCTTTTCCGGTGGTATGTTCAGTGCGTGTTTTCATTCTAAATCTCCAGCAGGCTCAGAACCTCTGGGGCTCCTTGCTGGTGTCGTAAGCTATCTTTCCGTTAACCATCGTCAGCACCACAGACTGGCGCGGATCGAGCGGATCACCTGTCCAGATGACGATATCCGCATCCTTGCCGGCCTCCAGGCTGCCCAGTCTCTTCTCCATTCCAAGGGCGCGGGCGGCATGAAGAGTAATACCGGCAAGCGCAACGTCTTCTTTCAGCCCCAGCCTCACCGCCATCGATGCCTGGTAGATCAGCTCCTCGGCAGGAACCACCGGGGAGTCGGTGTTGACGCCGATCGTCTTGATTCCACCGCGATACCATTCATAGGCCAATCCCCGGAAGCCGCCCAGGCGGGTATCCCAGCGAAACTCACGCGGGCCATTCATTACCTGGATCCCCCGGCTGGCGACCTCGGGTGCCAGCTCGAAACCGTCAAAGGTTCCGTGGTCAATGACCACCCAGAGTTTCATCTCATCGTGCAGGATACGGATCGTTGACTGGATCAGGTGATAGCCCTGGGTATGAACCACGACGGGATATTCCTTGTGGAACAGCCCCCGGAACATTTCCAGGCGGGGGTTCTTCACCGGCTTCTTCTTCGTCTTGTCCGCCTCCCATGCATCCCATGCCCGGGTGTAGGCCTGGCCTTCCTTCAGGGCATTGCGGATCAGCCAGTTCATACCAATCCTGGAGTAGCCAATATCGCCGCCCCTGCGCTCGGGATTTCCACCTTGGGCAATCTTGAGCGCCCCGGGAAAGCGGATGAGCATTTCATCGAGATCTTTGCCTGCCGTTTTAATCAGGGTTCCGAAGCCACCCATATTGGTGCCGCTTCCGGGAATGAACAGGGCCGTCGTCACGCCGCCGGCCTGCGCCCTCTTGAGAAGGGCATTGCGGGGAATCACGTTGTCCAATGTCCTGAAACCGGGATTCACCGGGTAGACCATGTCGTTGAGATCACCGCCAGCGATATGGGAGTGCAGCTCGATGAAGCCCGGAACAACCCAACGCTCACCTGCATCGATGAGCTTGTAACCAGCCGGGGGTTTCCAGTCTGCAGCGGGGCGGGGGATGATCTTCTCGATCCGGCTGCCGGATACAAGCACGACCGCCCCCTCGAGGTTACCCTTTGTAATGGTAACGACCTTTCCTCCGCGGATGGCCCATTTCCGCCCAACTGCAGGATCGCCGCAACGAACCGGCAAAGCGTAGAGGCTCAACAGGAACAGGAAAATACAGGTCTTGCAGGTTCGATTCATCCCTATTCAACCTCTCCATCAAATTGCTCGACTGTGTGCACCAGCTTCCCATCGACCATGACGGCCATGACGCTGGCTGCAACGGAGAAAGGTTCTCCCGAAAGAATAACCAGGTCTGCATCCTTGCCCTTCTCGATGGTGCCGACCCGGTCGGAAATACCGAATTGTTCAGCCGGAATCGAGGTCATCGACCGCAGAGCAAGGCGGGAGTTCCACCCTTCTCGAACCGCGTAGGAAACCTGCAGGGGCAACAACCTGGCGCCTCCAGCTACACGGGACCGCAGCGAGAGCATGACTCCAAGCCCGCTCAACTTCCGCGGCCAGTTTACCTGCTGGTTATCCTGCTTCACGATCAGCGGGTTCTGCAGGATGATGCCGCCGGTCTTCGAAAGAAGGAGACCGGCCAGCCCTGCGAGGTTCTCATCCTGTCGCAGGCCTGAGAACCCACTGCAGAGAACACGAATCCCGTACTGGTCCTTGTAGAGAGCCACCACGGCTGCCACGGAGGCAGCATTGGGGACCTCGACCAGGGCCGGGACCTCTCCCTTGAACAGGGCCCGGTAGGGCTCGTAAGCATCCTGCACCGTGGGAGGCTTGTCCTTGAACTCCTTGCCTGCCGCCGCAGCGGCTTCTTTCTTTTTATCAAACTGGATCCAGCTGTCATGGTAGGCCTTGGCACTCTTGAGCGTCTTGCTGGATGACTTGGTGAAATACTGCGCCGCATACGGCCTGATAAGCGCCTTGGCAGGATCAGCGGCGGCGAGCTTCAAGGCCGAGACCTGGCCGGCGCTCGGCGGGGTAATCAATACCGTGGTGATCCCGGCCCGAACGAGTTCCATCAGCGAGGGGTCGCGCGGATCGATGGAATCGGCAAGACGGAAATCAGCCGTTTTTCCCGCACCGGAGCTGCCCTGGCCGGCTCCAAACCCGGGAACCAGCGCCTCTGCCCGTGTTCCAGCCATTCCACCCGCATCAATCAACCCGGGAATCACCGTCTGGCTGGAGGCGTCTATTACCTTCGCACCCTTTACACCGGAGACGAGGGCAAGCCCCGGCCCGGCATATTCGATCTTCCCTTTCCTGACGATAACGACACCCTGGGAATACTCGGTTCCACTCCCTGTTACCAGGCGCCCGGCGCGGATAACCGTGCAATCAGACGTCACCGCAGGAGCAGGATTGAAAACGAGCTCTCCATCTATAAAGACTGCCTGGACCTGGTTGTCAGAGCCAAGTGGATCTCCACCCAGAACCACCAGGTCCGCATCCCGCCCCGGAGCTATGCTTCCGATACGGTCAGCGACCCCCAGGACCTCTGCAGGATTGAGGGAGATGGTCCGCAATGCTTCTGCTGGCTTCATCCCGAGACGAACCGCTGCAGCCGCCTGCAGGAGAAGATCCTTCACCTCTCCATCGCTGGGGCTGTTGAGGATCACCCTGACCCCTGCCCGATGCATGCGGAGAATCGATTCCTCACGCAGTCGCCCCTCGATGGCAGGGCTCTGCAGGTCTCCGCCGGGCAGCCTCCCTGGCTGGAAAGCCCCCGGAAAGATCACCGGGACCTTCATCTTGACGAGCCACGGAGTCAGGCGTTCAGCCTCAGCCCCACCCTCGATAACGATCTTGATGCCAGCCTCGCGGGCAAGCTCGAGAATGTGATAGATATCCCGGGCCTTGTTGGCACGTACACGGAGGTGGTCGCTGCCGGCCACCACTGGATGGAAGGCAGAGGAGATCCTGTCGAAGCCCGGAGCAGCAGCTCTTCCCTTGATGTGCTTCGCAAGCGAATCACTGTAAAGCCGGGCCCTGGAGATCACCTGGCGCAGGGCCAGGAACTCTCCCGAGCGGGACTGGGGAAGAGGCGGCAGGAGCACCTCGAAGGGGTTGTCAGGTGAAGCGCCCACCGGGGGAACATAAACCGAGGGCTGGATTTTTGACAGATCACCAAGCGTTACCTGCAGCCCGCTCGAAGAAGAAACGATCCTTCTGAGCGGATCCCCATTGGAGGCGGCAGTCTTGACGACAGCACCCTGGCCCGAAACAAGCCGCGTCCGCGTCCTGGAAGCTGCAATTCCCGGGGAGAGATAAACAGCGGTAACCCCACCCTTGAGAAGATCCCTATTGTCGCGGAAATAATCCCAGCCATCGAGGGCCCGGACATGGGGTGACACGCTCTCGAGGGTGTCTCGATTGCCACTGGCCAGCGTGGTCTCTGCGTCGAGAAGACCGGGAATAACCACATATCCCTTCAGGTCGTAAACCTTCAGGCCCTTGGGAATCACTACCTTCTGACCCAGGGCGACGATCTTCCCATCCTTGACGACCAGGTTCGTATTCTCCTGGATATCGCCTGAGATCGTGTGGATGGTGGCTCCGCGCATGGCAAAGCTGCGGCTGGCGGTCTCTTCACTGCCCTCGAGCCAGGCCGGCAGCAGTGCCGCTAACGCAACGGCAATCCACCCGGCCATCCGGGAGCACGCGGCTGAACTCCGTGCAGTTATTTTTCGTGGAAGGTGCATGTCTGTTCTTCTGTTCATGACGGCCTGGGCAAACGCCTCAGAACGACCTCTCCGGATCCTTCAACAACAGCTCGAGGTCACGGTCCTTGCTGCGGTTATAAACCTCGCGGCCCTCGATGAAGACTCTCTCAACCCAGCTCCGGGCATCAAGCGGATCACCTGAGAAGATGGCGATGTTCGCATCCTTGCCGGCCTCCAGCGAACCAATCCGATGGTCAAGGCCGAGGATCTTCGCGGGTGTGATCGTAATCGTCTCGATTGCCTCAGCCCGGGGCAGACCGTATTGAACCAGCCGGGCGGCCTGGTACCAGTGGTGATAGGGTCCGCTGCGCCCGAAAGAAGGGCCCGAATTGAAACTGGAGTCGGTCACTACCTGTAAGGCGAAGGAGATGCCGGCCTTGTGCAGCAGCACAGGAGTGAGCTGGCGCTTTTCCCCGCCGGTGCCGGGATCACGCTCCCAGACCTCGAGCAGGGGATTGAGAACCACCGGTCCCAGGTTCTTGCGCGCGGCCAGGACCTTACCGAGCTTCCAGGCATCCGGGCCGAGAACAAGCGTCGCGTCCAGGTGGTGGGTGTCGATCAGCTCGAACGCCTTGAATACATCCGAAGCAGTCGGACAGTTGATAAAGGCCCTGAGCTTGCCCTGTACCAGGTCACGCATGGGCTTCTCCCGCTCCGAGACCTTGTCATCGGGAATCTTCTTCCAGTCGATCTCATCCCAGTTCGGACGGGACTTCACCAGGTCGGTGAGCGAAAGCTTCTTTTTCTTCACCAGCGGAGCTTTACCACCGGGGTCCTGCAGAGCCTTCATCCGGGTGTAAAAATCATAAAAGCTCTTCCTGAGGGCGGCGATGTTCCCCATCCGGTTCTCACCGGCAGCAGGCTGGAGAGACATTTTCATGGCCGAAGGAGATTTCACGACAAGCTCATCAACGGTCCTGCCGCTGGTGCGGATCACTGCTCCCTGCCCACCAAACCGGGTTACATTTCCGGGGATACAATGAACAGTCGTAACCCCATGGCGGCGCGCATTCTCCAGTCCCGGAGATGACGGGTCTATTCCGTCGAGCACCGTTACATAGGGCACATTCGCCAGGCGCTCGTTGGACACCCTCAGCCCGTTGACGCTGTGAACATCGACTATTCCCGGCATCGCCACCGCCCGGGGCATTTCTACAACCCGGGCTGTACGGGGAGTCTCGGCATCGGTCCCGATGGACTTGATGCGCCCTCCCTCCAGGACGATGGTGGCTTTTTCAATATCCTTGCCGGCGGCGGTGATCGCCCGGCCGACCTTAAGCACGACAACCTCGTCGGATGCCACGGCAAGGCTGGCGGTTAGAATCAAGATCGGGGTAATGGAATTCATATCTTATCCTGTAGTCCTGTTTCAGAAGTCCCCCTGGGGGACCAGTGATCTTCGTTTATTGATCTTTGCACGGGGACGCTCCACCGGCTTCTCTCCCTGGAACGGGTCCGCAACAAGCTTGCCGTCAACCATGACCCAGAGCACTGCCGACCTGGTATCGAAGGGAGAACCTCCGAAGGCAACAAGATCGGCGTCTTTCCCGGGTTCAATACTGCCGATCCGATTGCTCACTCCGAGCATACGCGCCGCCCCCAGGGTGAGTGCCTCGAGTGCCGCCGATTCTGGAAGGCCCCGGCGAACACACCAGGTGACCCTGTCGCGCAATCCCGCAACAGCAGAGGCGGAGTCCGAATAAAAAGCGAAAGGAACTCCTGCCTTGTGGAGCTCGGCAGGAAGCCGGGCACTCAAGTTCAGGTTCGCCTCCAGCTCGCGACCGGACCATCTTTCATTTGCAGCCAGGAACACGGAGGCCTTCTTTTCCTTCAGGAGGCTGACCAGGTGAATCGCCTCCCTGCCGCCCTCGATCTGGACCTGGAGGCCGAATTCGCCCGCGATCCTCAGCGCCGTCAAGATCTCGTAGCGGGCCTGGGCCCTGATCCTGAGGGTTCTCTTGCCGGCGAGGACCTCGCGAACGACCCGCCGCTCGGAAGTCGTCAGCATATCTTTCAGATCCCCCACTGCGTGGCTGCTATCCCAGCCACCGGGGACAGATTCAAGCAGCGCTCTGCGAGCGAGGAAGACGGTTCCCATCCTGGTTGTGGGAATCCGGTACAGGTAGGTGCTCGGACGGCCGGACCGCAGGGTCCTGTTGCCGGAGCTCGCCATTTGAGTCAGGCACATGGAGAGAGAAGATGCTCCGTTCAGAACTGCCTCGGAGAGATTGTCTCCATGCGTCTTGATTACAGCTGCGAGACCACCGATTACATTCCGGTCACCAGGGGTGATCGCGGCCGCCGTCACGCCGCTCTGCAGGGCTCTGCGGCGTTCAATAGCGTCGAGATCAGCCCCGAGAAGGACTGGCAGGACGGGTGTCATCTCTCTGAACTCATCGGCACGACGCCCGTCAATCCCCATCCCGGATCCTCCGTCGATCAGGCCGGGACAAAGTGAACCGGGAACATCAATGACCATCAGTCCGGGGGTGGTCTTATCAATATCTATCCTCTTGCCCAGCTGGACAATTCTGCCGGAGCGGATCAGGACCTGCCCGGGTTCGAGAGGTTCGCCTGAAACCGTGTAGACCTTCCTGGCCCGGATAAGAATGGTTGACTCAACAGCCGGCTCCAGCACAACGGGCTCGGCGCCTGCTGTGACCATGGCCGGTAAGGGCGTCCCACCTCGGACCGCTTCTGTCCGGGCCACCTTGACCGGTGATTCGACCTTCGCACCATCCTTGAAGACGATCTTCCCATCGATAAATACCATGTTAACCGCTGCGGTCAGGCTCAGCGGGTTGCCGTCCCAGACCACGAGGTCTGCATCGGCGCCTTTCTCGAGTCTCCCAATCCGGGAATCGACTCCGTAGAGGGCTGCCGGATGCGTAGTCAGGGAGCGCAGCGCTCCGGCCTCGCTCAACCCGTACACCATGGCCAGCGTGGCTGAGCTCAGGGGGTCAATCAAGGTGCCGCTTGTCGCCCATGAAAAAGGAACTCCGTTCTCTTCGAGAATCGCCGGAGCTCGAAGAACCCGCTCAGGCTCCTCTATGGAATAGGGGCCAAGAATCACCCGGGAGCCGCCGGGGAGCCTGCCGAATGTCCGCCCATCGGTCCCGACTCCTTCGAGAAAAGTGATCGCCACCTTGTGGGTTCGCGCCAGGGCTAAGGACCTCTCAACCTGCGTAATATTTTCGAAATAAGCAACCACAGGAACGCGAAGCCCCTTTGATTCAACCGCGTAGCGGTTTTTCAGCCATTGCGCAAATGCATCGGCAGCACCACTGAGCGAGGTCGGGTATCGCGGCAGGGTCAGGTTAGGAACCAGGGATACCTTTGCAGCCGCTTTTCTCTTCAGAACGCGGAGTGGAACGCCGCCTGGCAGGAGCTTGATCATGCTGATCTCGCCGCCGACCACGTTGTTTCTGCCCGGGCTCAGCGCAACCGTGGTCACACCGCGGCTGAGAAAGACTCCGATCTCACGATCCCAGGGGTCAAAGCTGTCCATGACACGCAGGTCATCATTCAAGGCGACTGCGAGGTCGTCCACATCTCCCTTCAGGGTGAGATGCGAGTGGGCGTCGATAAACCCTGGCAGCAGGCAGCGTCCGGCGAGATCGTAAACGGCAAACCCGGCCTCCACCTTGACGGGGCCGGTAGTTACCTTGTCGATTTTTCCGTTCCGAATGACAACCGTAGCCTTGCTGATCACCTCCATTCCAGCGGGAGCAATCCGCATCACCAGCGCATTCCTGAGAACGCAGCCGGCAGAGGGCTTCGCGGCGGCTTTTTCCTCGACCGGGGCAAAGCTCAATCCTGCCTCCGGGCCGCGGATAACCTGCCCGGCTGCCACCGGCGCATCCGCGCCGGCTACTCCCTCGACAAAGACCGAGACAACCCTGCTTCGGATATCCAGTGGTGGACCATTCAGCAGAACCAAGTCAGCGGCTTTTCCCTTCTCGATGGAGCCCGTTTCCTTTTCCAACCCCAGCCTCTTCGCCGGCTGCAGGGTAAGTGCCTCGAGAGCCTTTTCAGGGTCAAGACCTCCACGTACTGCCGCACAGGCCTGCATGCGCAGGTAGCGGCTGCCCTCAGTTGATGCCGCACCGGAGCTGATCACCAGGGGAATACCGGCTTTTCCATAAACACCGGCCAGCAGTTCCGTCCTGGTGTCCTGGCGCAGATCATGAGAGGTGTTCAGAACAGGCCCCAGCGCAACAGTGATTCCGGAGGAGGCAAGCTCTTTAACAACAGGACCGGCACGTCCGGCTCCCAGGAGAGTAAAATCAAACTTGAACTCCTCATGAAGACGCAAGGCATAGCGGACATCGTCGGCGCGATGAGCTTCTATGAACACGGTGAGTTCACCCTTCAAAGCCCGGCTCATTGCCTCGATGGCCAGATCGACCTTGGGCCGCTTGGGCACCTTGGGCGGCTTGGGGACCTTGGGCGGATTGGGCGGCTTGGTGACCTTGGGCGGCTTGGGAGCAGTCTTTGCGGGGGCTGGTTTCTTTGCCGGATCTTTCGGGTCCTTCTTTTCCTCCGCCGCGGGCGCTCCGGCGTCCTTGTTCTCTTCTTTTTTCTTTTCCCCTGCAGCCCCGGGAGCCTTCAAACCGGAGTTAAATTTCTCGGCCGCCTTGTTGTACTTCTCTACTTCCTTCCAGTATTTCTCCCAGGCCTCAGTGTATTTAAGTGCCGCAACCATCTGCCGGCGGAGTGCGTAATACTGTTCGAGACGGTGGGCGCTGGTCGAGGTGGTACCGGCAATACCGAGCGAAAGAACGATATGGGACTCCCGCTTCAGCAGCATACTCTCCAGCGATCCCAGCCCGGCCACGCTTCTTCGAAGCTTGAGAATAGCGCCAAGACTGCTCTGGGTGCTTCCACCCGCACCGCTGACGGCAACAGTCGTCACGCCTTCATCACGGACAGGCCCCCACCTTTCAAAGAAATCGAGTCCATCGATAACCGCTATTCGGGAATTAACACCGAAGGGCGCGGTGGATTCCGGTACCAGTTCAAGGCTGCGCAGGTCGATCATCCCCGGGATGAGGTGAAGCCCTTTCGCATCGATCCGCTGCACACCTGGAGGTATTTCCACGTCACCTTTGCCGCCGACTGCAGTGATCTGCCCCCCCGAAACCAACACGGTACCATCCTGGATCACCTCTCCATTGCCCACATGTACCGTCGCCGAGGTGATGGCGAGATCCGCCGCGGCCAAAACAGCCGGCAGCAGGCAGCAGGCAGCGAGGAATAAAATCCGGCGAAGGGAGAAAGGCTGCAAGCCTCTCCCCTCAATGGGACACTCTCCCTGCAGTATTGTGTTTTTGCGCAATCGTGTACGTAGAAATAAGTCCACGCTGCTAAAAGCGCTGAAGAAATAGGTCACGGCTTATTCAGGCAAATAAAGGTGAAGGCCCTGGTGAGCCCACCAATAAAAGACTCCTCGATACTCGTTAACGGATCATTCTAATCGTTCTCAGGGGGCTTGTAAATCAAGACGGCAGTTAAGCTGCCAACCAAAAACATAGCAATCTTCGTGCCCATCACCCCGAAAACACCGATTAGCGAAGAAGATGCTCTTCTCACCCCTTATTGGTTTTCTATTGATCGAACTACCCATGCCTGCTTAGGATGCGCCGTTTAACTCAATGTGCAGATTATTCCGGAAGGCACCATGTCAGAAACGAACACGGCAGACAACTCGGCCCTTGAAGACCTGGCCGTAAATACCATCAGGGTCCTCTCATTCGAATGCGTTCAGAGAGCCAATTCAGGCCATCCCGGTCTCCCTATGGGGTGTGCAGACCTGGCCTATACCCTGTTTACCAACAGCCTCAAGTTTGACCCCAAGGACCCTGGTTGGCCTGATCGGGACCGTTTCGTACTCTCAGCCGGACATGGCTCCATGCTGATCTACTCCATGCTCCATCTCTGTGGTTACGAGATCCCCCTGGAGGAATTGAAAAATTTCAGGCAGTGGGGCTCGATGACCCCGGGACACCCCGAATACGGCGATACTCCGGGTATTGAAACAACGACAGGCCCCCTGGGACAGGGAACCGCAAATGCCGTCGGCCTCGCCCTCGCGGAACGTCTTCTGGCTGCCCGCTTCAACACACCTGAACATACGCTGGTTGACCACTTTACCTATGCCCTCGTCAGCGATGGAGACCTGATGGAAGGAATCTCCCACGAGGCCGCATCCCTCGCCGGGCATCTCAGTCTCGGGAAACTTGTCTACTTGTTTGACAGCAACGCTATCACCATCGAGGGCGGTACCGACCTCGCCAGCAGTGAAGATACCGCAGGCCGTTTTGCGAGCTATGGCTGGCATGTTCAGCAGATCGACGGGCACGACCGCCAGGCTATTGCCGGGGCCCTTGAGGCTGCCCGCGGGGAAACCTCCAGGCCCAGCATCGTTATTGCCACGACCACCATCGGATTCGGCAGTCCCAACAAGGCCGGAACCTCGGGTGTTCACGGATCACCCCTCGGCGAAGAAGAATGCGGACTGACGCGTGAGGCACTCGGCTGGGATCATCCTGAATGCACCGTTCCCGATGAGGTCAGGCCGCTTTTCCTTGAGCCGGGTAATAGCGGAGCTGAAAAACACGCTGCCTGGAACGAATTGCTGGCGGATTACCGTGAGAAAAACCCCGAGCTGGCTGCGGAATGGGATCGGATGCAGGCCGGCGAGATGCCGGCAGGGCTGCGAGAGAAGCTTCCTGTTTTCGAGAGCTCCGAAGGCAGCCTCGCCACACGATCCGCCTCCGGAAAGGTCATCAACGCGATCGCCGAGGCGATCCCGGAGCTGATCGGCGGCTCGGCAGACCTGGCACCTTCGAACAATACGATGGTCTCAGGCCAGGAATCCATCCAGGGCACGAAGATGGATGGTCGGAATATGCATTTCGGCATCAGGGAACATGCCATGGGGGCAATGATGAACGGAATGGTCCTGCATGGCGGCATCCGCCCCTACGGCGGTACCTTCCTGGTCTTCAGCGACTACATGAGACCCAGTGTCAGGCTCGCGGCACTGATGAAACAGCCCGTAATCTATATCTGGACCCATGACAGCATTTTCCTTGGGGAAGATGGTCCTACCCACCAGCCGGTCGAACACCTGGCCGCCCTTCGCGCGATCCCGAATCTTCGCGTCTTTCGGCCTGCAGATGCCAATGAAACTGCAATGGCATGGGCTCTCTGCCTGGAACACCGCAGCGGCCCCAGCGCCATTCTCCTGTCAAGACAGGGACTGCCGATCTATGACAACACGGTCATCGGCAAGGGCTCTGAAAAAGGCGGGTATGTGATCGAGCGGGAAGAAGGAGACAACGGCCCCGATGTCATTCTCCTGGCATCCGGCTCGGAGGTCGCCACCGCCAGGGGAGCCGCAGCCCTGCTCAAGGAACAGGGAGCCGGAGCCCGCGTGGTCAGCATGCCTTGCTGGGAGGTTTTCGAAGCTCAGGATGCAGACTACCGGGAATCCGTTCTACCCCGCAGCGTAACCGCACGCGTGGCTGTCGAGGCGGGCTGCTCCTTTGGCTGGGAGCGCTACATCGGCAGCGAGGGGACGGTTGTCGCCCTCGACCGCTTCGGAGCATCAGCTCCCATCAAGGACCTGGCTGAAAACTTCGGCTTCACCGCCGAGAACGTGGCCGCAAAAGCCAGCGCCCTCCTGGAGGGTTGAACAGGCCTCAGGCCCGCCAGCCGGAACCCTTGCCATCGGGAAGGAAACTGAACTCCGACTTCGCGCTGCTGGAGCGCAGCTGCTGACGCGTCTTTTCATCGAGGCCGGCGTATTCCTTGAGGAATTCGTGCAGGCTCTGCGCAGTCTCCGGAGAGATGCCATGTTCCATCTGGCAGGTGTCGGACTCGGCTGTGTTCTCATCGACTCCAAGAACCTCCGTGAGAAAAAAAACCAGGTCGATGTGGCGATGAACAAGAGCCCCGGCCAGCTTCCGGGCAATCGAGGTGAGACGGATGCCGTGGACCTCATCCCTGTTGACCATGCCGATTTTTTCGAGGCCCTGCACCGCCCGGGTTACCGCGGGCATCCTCACGCCCAGCCTCTTTGCTATATCGGTTACGCGAACCTTCTCCCGCTCACCATTGAGATTAAAGATGGTCTCGATATAATCCTCCTGGGCGGGAGAGAGAATCTCACGAAAAGGAGGCGTTTTCTTCTCCTGACTATCTGTCATTTCACCTTCCTGGCACCGGGGAATCCTGTCAACAAGCGAAGTGACATTTTCCACACCCTGCACCTCCGTGGCAAGACACCAGCTGAAGACTTCCCCCGCTGCTTTTCTGTATCCTCTCAACAGGCGGGCGCGTTATATTCTGCGCATAGAGAATTTCCGGCGGATGTGGATGCCGGGTCCAATCAACCAGCAAGGGATCATGAAGTACCCAGCCTGCCTCCTGCTTACAATCCTTGTTATTTTCCCGGGGCTGTCCAGCCAGCCAGCCGCAGCGGACCCGGGCACCGATGAAAAAGCCCTGGCGATCATCGGGCAGATCAAAAAAAACGTCGGGAACAACCAGCTGGTCCGCGACCTCGCAAAGCTGGGACCCGAGGCGCTCGCGACGATACGGTCCGGAATCAAGAAAGGCCCGGGTCCCGTCTCTGCCACCCTGGTAAAAGCCCGCAACCTGATCATCTCTACCCGGGTGGCAGGGGTATTGCAGCGCGGCATCAAATCGCAGCTCTCCTTCGATGGCCAGTACAATGAACTTGCTGAGAACAGGACTGAAAATATCGAGGCCCTGTTTTTCCTGCTCAATGATGAATCGTCGCCTTACGCCATCCGCCACGGCAGCTGCCGTGCCCTGGCGGATATCGGAGACAAGAGCCTCCTTCCCAGGCTCCGCCAGCTCTACTGGGACATCCTCCTCGACCCGGATCTTCGCAACGAGCTGGGCATCATTCTTGCTATCTTCGGTGACACCACCGCTATCGACAATAAGCTGACGAGATATTCCCGGTTTACTGACCACCAGCGCAGCCTGGTACGGCTCAGCGCCAACATCGAGCTCTCCAACCTCTATTACCGTATTCGTAATTACGCCAGGGCCATCGAAGCCTACGAAAAAATTCTCGAGCTCTCCGAAAAGCTCCTCAAAACCCAACGCCAGGCCCGGGTCCCACAGGAAGTGTTGCGCGAGGGGGAGCAGCAGCTCAACCTCCACTATTACAACGCCGCCTGCTCCAATTCTCTCGGAGGGAACCTCGAGCGCGCGAAAAAATACCTGCTGAAGGCCGTCCAGGGCAACCCGGAACACTATGGCAACATCGGCAAGGATGGTGACCTGATCAATCTCAGGAAGGACCCGGGATTCCCCGCCTTCATGAAGAAGCTTGGCAGGCTTTTCGAGGATGAAGAGATCTAGCCCCCCTGGGCGGCTTACCCTTCAATCGTCCTTTGCCTTCTGCCTGGCGCGCAACTTCTCGAGGTAGCCCTCGGGTATTTTCGGCAGGTTTCTCTTACCGGGAGTAGGATCCTTCCAGGCTCTGAATGACCTGCTTCCATCCTGCTTTCTTCCCCAGGAGTTCCCAAGGGGAACGCCTCTGAAAGCGCACCCGTGGACCAGGAGACTCCCCTCGTGAGGAGACGTATAGAGGCCTACGAACTCCCCTGAATTGGACAACTTGAAACTCGTATGCCGACCCTGGTTCAGTCCATCCCCGTAAAAAACCTCGTAGCCTCCCGGCTTGACGACGATGTCATCGGTGATACACCACTTCGCTTTCCTTCCCCGGTCGTCGGAGAGATAGAGACCTTTCAGAGAGAGAGCCCGGTCGGACTCGTTGATAATCTCGATGAACTCACCCGGTGCCCCGGGAGCTCCACCGGGCCGGGGACAGACCTCGTTGATGAAAAACTTCGGAAGAACAGGCAGCACCAGTGTCAACGCAGGAGCCCCCAGGGGGTAAGCCCGTTCAAGACCGTTCGTTCCCCTCGCCCGGTAGTAATATTCTGTACGCGGTCGATTCTCGTCCTTTTGAAGAGTAACCAGGTACCGATGCCGCTCCTCATCCCAGGTCATGGGAACACCCTCATAGGCCTTATCACCCACCGGCCGGTACATCAGCTCTACCACCGGCCTCTGCCCCCGGGAACCTCCAGGTAAACTATTCAACCTGAAGGAGAGCAGCAGGTCACCGTTGTTGCGACGGACTACTTCATGGGAATAAAACGGACTTGGGCATTCGCTCTTTTTTTCGCCTTCAGAAACAAAAACCCAGTCGCCCTCACCGGCGGGCACTTTTTTCTGAACGACGCCCCTGCCTTGGTGGCCAAAGAAAACAAAATCGGAAACGATGATCCCAGCCTGCGGTACGCGACGCCACAACACCAGTGATCCGCCGCTTGCCAGGCTCCTGGTTTGCGGTCCCGGGGGCAGCTCCAGCCTGAAAGCCGTTCCCGGGGCCAGGTCTCCCACCCTGGAAACCAGGCGGGGGTTATCACTGAAGCCACCGGAGAACCTTAAATCCGCGAGCTTAACCACTGCATCTGAACGATTGCGCAACTCGACCCAGAGTGAACCACTGGCCGGGTTGAGAAAATAAGAAGAGATCATAACGGGTTCCCGGGGGCGCGCTCTGACTGCATCAATGAGCACCTTCAGGGCCGTTGTCCGCCTTCGGTGAGCTGCCTTAATCTCATCCCCCAGGACCCCGGGGGAAGCTACCCGGACACCGGGGGAGAGCAGCCTGCTGTGTTCGAGGGCTGAAGCGGCGGTGGCTGCCGCCCTGTCCACCATTGCATCAAACCGCTCTGCAGAGAGCTCCTCCCGGATCATTGACTCCACCCTCTGGAGATAGAGCTCACGCAAAGCGGGAGTATTGAAAAAACGGGTGAAGAGAACCATCCAGGCCTTTCTCTGGGGCGTCCCGCTGCGCTGACACAGGGGAAACAGCGCCCGCTCCAGTTCTCCCGGTGTGAGATCCCGAATCGCTGTATCGAGATCCCTGATCCCCCAGGCTCCACCGCTGTAATCCTGCCTGAACATCTCCCACTTGCCGTTGCGCGAATCCTTCAGTAAAAAAAGATCTTCGGGGTCAGGGTCCAGTTCGCCTCTTACCGCTGAAAATGCCAGGCGGTCGATCAGCTTCCCCAGGTAAAAACGGCTCCTGAAAAAACTTTCAATCTCTCCCGGGTGAAGGCGGTTGAGCTGCCGTACAAGATCATTGACTGACAGCAGGTCTCCACTCTTGCCCACCCTCCGGGCGCGCATACTCCAGTCCGCCCGCCAGTGGTCATCACCGGTAAGGCGGCTCAAGGGACCGGTCCTGTCAAGCAGCGTGCGCTTCCTGAACTTGCTGTCAATCCTTTCTACATCATAGCGCAAGCCGAAAAACCTGCCGTTGACCAGGACAATGACCGGCTCAGTAAGGCCGGCGGCGAGCCCGACCGACCCGGCTGCCATGGACGTGAGGGTTCTCCGCATCCGGGTAAAGTCAGGCTCTTCTGCGCTGAGCAGGAGAAAATCTCTCTTGCGGAAAGCCCTGAAGCTGTCCCTGCTCATATCGACAACCAGGTTCTTCTGTCGCAACCAACTCCCGGGCCGCACATCAAAACCAATCTCCGCCGGAAAGCGGCCTTTCATATAAAGAACCTCCGCGGGGACCCTCTCGGCCGATCCCTCCCGGGTCGCCATGCGCCGGAAGTCAGCATCGCTTATCCGGATATCGTAAATCTTCGGATCTGTCTTTGAATGCGAGAGCGCCTCCAGGGCAACCGCTGCGGAAGCGGAGCTCCTGGTGCCCGCTATATCCTGGCTCTGTACCCGGTAGTAATAGGTGGTCCCGGGAACGAGGTCCCGGTCCACCAGGTAAGGAACCCGCAGAAGGCGGTCATTGACAGGCGCAAAGGGCCCCCCAGCGACCTTGCTTCTGTAGAGATTGAACCCTGCAAGAGGAGCCGTACCCCAACCCTCCCCCACCGGGGGCTTCCAGGCCAGGGTGTTTCGAAAAAGACCCGAACGGCCGCTGAGAACCGGCTTGCCCAGGGAGAGTCCGGCAGAGTCCGCCGCTGAAAACGGCTCAATCCTGATTCCAGATACACGCGGCCCCCGGTCCCCTGTAACAGCAACAAGCTGCAGATCGAGCCACCCATCAAAAACCCCTACCCGAAAGGACCTCTGGAGAAGGCTGAAATCTCCAGCCTCATCAAAGATATCCAATCCCTCTATACTTACCTTGCCCTCTGCCTCTACATCAAAAATCCGGAGCCCCGCAGCAGCGACCTCGGTTTCTATAAAGTCCAGGGTTACGAGGTATTCGCCCCGTTTGAGCTTGAAGACGTATTTTGATTCCCCGGCCCGCCAGGAAACCCGCGGCGCGGCACGCAGCCCCCGAACCGCAGCTGTCTCAAGTACTCCAGCCTTCCCGCCAATAAACCCATAACCCCTCTCAACGTTGAAAGGCAGGTCAGGAAGACTGCGCCCCTCGGCCGGGACTCCCCTGGTCGTTGTTATTCCGCAACGAAGCGATAACACCTCGCTCCAGGCCGATCCGGTGACCAGGGAAAAAACCGCCGCCCAGGCCAGAACCGAAAGAAAACTCCCTGAACCCGTAGCCTGGCCGGGCCTGCAACTCTGCCCCTTTTGATTTACAACCATCCCATTGGCCCCTCGGGGAAACCCTTATCCGGAAGTAGTTTTCTTTGCCGCTGCGGGAGGCGAAGTCTTCCCCGAACCATCCGGTTGGTCGCCCTTGGGGCTGGGGGCCGAATCTTCCTGAGAACGCCCTCGCAGGAAATCCTGGAGGGCTTTTCGTTCGTCGGCATCCAGGGTCCCATTGCCGTTCTTGTCAAACTGTCCCATCAGCCCTTTTAATTCAGCGCTCCCCGCAGGAGAGGACGAGGGGTCGCCAACTTTACCCGCGTCCGCCGACTTCTTTTCTGCCGGTTTCCCCGAACCCGGCTTTTTATCGTCCTGCCCACTCCCGCCTGACCCGCTGCTCGGAGAAGGATCCAGTTTTTTGAGCTCTCTCTCGGCAATACTTTTCGCAAGACCGGAAGCCCATTCCTTCGAAATCCGGCCAACAATTTCCAGGGACTGGAAAAAGACCGTCGAGTTATTGGTAAAGAGACTGAACGAACCAGCGTGCGGAATCCTGTCTCCCAGGCGGCCAACGGCCAGGCTGGTCTTGTAGTTGATCGTCTTGTTGTTGAGCTTCCACTTTAAATCCCGTCCATCCATCGAGACTGCAAACCGCACTGCCCCGGAGCGAAAAAAGCTGCCGGCCGGCTGGTCCCATATTTTTTCATCGCGACGTTTGTGGAGAGAGCTTCCATGATCGACCGAAAGGAGCGCCAGGGAAGATTCCTTCAGATAGACAGGGAGCCAGTTGGTCAGGGTTCTTGCCAGTGCACTGAGACGCCCTCCTGTAAGACCACCGCCAAGACGGACTTCAACCTTGTAGCCCATGCCTGCCACAAAGAAATCAGCAGGCGGCTCTGCATCTTCATTCCGGTCGCGCCAGGCTGAGTAATCAAGGGTCCTTCCGTCAAGCCCGGAGGAGACTACATCGTCTTCCTCTGTCCAGAGCGCCACATTGATATTCGGTGCCTGGGAGTTGTACCCACCTGTGGGCACCAGGCCGGTGACTGACAACCGTGATTCAAAAGGATTAGCAGCAAGAAAACGCACTTCGCCCTTGAGCTTGAGCAGTTTCCTTTTCTCTACCCATTCAATTGACGAATTGCCCCTGCGTGCCGGGAGAAAATCCTTCAGTTGGTCCACCGTGGAAAAATCGTACTGCAGGGTGGTGAGACCGTCACGGCCTTCCTTAACGGTCTTGGCGTTGAAAACCCCCTCCACCGAGGCGCCCTGCAGGGCTGCTATGCGGGTACGAAGAAACAGTTCGTGCAGGGTATCGCGGACCTTGGCGTAGTCAGGCCTTTTTCGCCAGGCAGTGATCAGAACACCGGCATCGGTGGCAATAAGATTCCACATATCCATCGGCACAGAGCTCTTGGCTGTTCCCAGGCTGTTCTCAAGCTTCTGAAGAGCGTAAAGGCGTGCCTCTCTCCAGCTATTGCCGTAGCTGGCAAGCAACTCTTCATTGGCCTTCCTGCCGGCAGCGGGAATCTTTTCATCCAGGAGAAGCTCACGTGCGCGGCCCGGACCATCCCGCAACAACAGCAGCAGGCCAACTCCCTGTAAAATCTTTTCCTCCCCAAGCCCCTGGCGGCCCTGCTTTCCCAGGAGGTTTACGGCGATCCCGGTATCGAGTCCAAGGACACGATAGGCCACCGGAGGCGGTGCCTTGGAGCCGGACTCCTGGACTCTTACCGCATGCCCTTCGAGCCCGAGCACCTTGTAACGCAGCTCCTTGTCATCCGCGGTGGCAAGAAGAAACTTGAGCTTCACTGCTGCCTTGGACTTTGCCGCTGCCGAAAAGATTACCTGGAGTTCCTCCCAGGCCAGCTTACTTGATGAAACATGATTACCAATCAATCCAAGGAGATCCCTGGCTTCCTGGTTGACCTTCTCGATGCCACCCAGCTTGCCGATGATGTCGGCAAGCTGTTTTTCGGCTTCGGAAAAATCAAGGTCTGCCAGGAACTTGTAGATGCCGGAACGCTTCTCCTGAACGAATATCAGGCTGTTCGCCATCCGGTTCTTGACCAGGTTCACCTCCGCCTCCAGGGACTGGATCCGGGCCGCTTCACTTCCCGGCACCTTCCCCTTGAGAGCAGCGATCTCGGCAAGGGCTTTCTCAAAATCCGCGCTCTTGACCAGCTGGGCGACCCGCTTCGCCGATTCCGCCACCACCGAACGGATAATGCCACTGAGCTTCTGCCGCTGGGCGGAAACCATATCCGGCCCGAAATCGGAATACTTCTGCAGGAACCCGGCGATGGAATCTGTTGCGCTCTTGAGCTCTTTCTTTTCGATCAGGAGATCGATCGCAGCTACGGCGCTCTTGGCCTCAATCTGCAGCTTTCTCTCCTTCTCCTTCTTCTCGATCTCCACCGCCGCAAACAGCTTCTTCCGCAATTTCTCAGAGCTGGGTGCGATCCGGGGGTTGTTTCCCAGGAGATTATCCAGGCGCTGCAGAGCCGTCGCCGCATCGATCTGCCCCTTGGAGTATTCCCCTGATATTCTGTCACGTTCATTGATCGCGATCTTGGAGGGGTCTCTCTCGATCCCGCTCTGCTGCGGTTGTTCCACCGGTCTTGAGGTTGTTTCCTCACTCCTGTCCGGCCTGGAAACCTTGCGGTCTCCATTGCCGCTATCCATCAACTTCGTAACCAGGACGAGCCCGAAGACCAGCGCCACAATTCCAAGTACGGCTCCAACAACCAGGTTCGACTGGGATTTCTGGGGGGACCTGCGTGGCCCGCGGCGGGCGGCTGGAGCCCTGGAGCCCTGGGAGGCAGGGGTGGAACGGGCAACCCGGGCCTTGCCCTTGGATGAAATGCTCTTTCGATACTGGGTAGGATCGAGTGCTGTATAAACCTGCTCTGCATTCTCGTAGCGGCTGTCCGGGTTCCGTGCGAGCATCTTCTGGACAACCGAAGAAAGCCCTCCCGGCACTTCAGGAATAAGTTTCCTGAGAGGCTGTGGGTCGTTATCCATCTTGGCCTTGAGGATCTCTTTAACGCTCGACCCATCAAAGGGAGCAACCCCGGAAATCATCTTGTAAAGCGTCGCGCCGAGACCATAGATATCAGCACGCTGATCGAGGGACTCACCCCGTGCCTGTTCAGGAGCCATGTAACGCGGCGAGCCAGCCGGCGAGGTCTTGCCGGTAGCCTCTACGCCGCCGGAATACTGCCGAAGGTCAGCTGCGATTCCCAGGTCACCAACCTTGATAGTTCCATCGAGGGTCAGCAGCAGGTTGGCAGGCTTAATGTCACGATGGACAATGTGGTTCTGCTGGGCGAACTGGAGCGCCTGGGCTGCGTCCCTGGCAGCCTCTACCGCGCGAATTACATCGAGACGCTCTTCCTTCTCGAGGAGCTCCTCGAGACTTCCGCCTTCGAGATACTCCATCGACATATAGTGATAGTCGCCTTCATGGCCCGCATCGTAGACCTGGACGACATTGGGATGGTTCAGACGGCCGGCAGCACGCGCCTCCTCCAGAAATCTCTGGATGAAATCTTCGTCCTTGGAAAACCTCGGGGCGAGAATCTTCAGGGCAACCGGCCGGTCGAGGGAAAGCTGTCGCGCGAGATAGACCGTACCCATGGCCCCCCGGCCAAGCCGTTTCTCAATGTCGTAACCGGCCAGGGTGGCGCCGATCAGCGGATCCTCATCGGTCGCAGAAAGCGCCAGGAGGGTATCGCCGATTTCGATCGTATCGCCCGGTATAAGGGTATGGCGGTCAACAGGAACATCATTAACCCTGATGCCGTTGGTGCTTTTGTGATCCTCGATAATCCATTTCCCCGAATCACAGCGCACCACGCAATGTACCCGGGAAGCCATAAGATCGTCGATGCAAACGGCACACGTCTCATCCCTGCCGATCGCAAAGGTACCGGAATCGGGGAGCTTGAACTGCTTCCCCCGTTCTGAACCTGATTCAACTGTTAGCTTGGCCATAGTGTTCCCAAGATAAAATCAGCCCCGGATACCGACAAGGATGAGTTTGTCAAACTTTGTCAGCACCATAACTTGTGACGCGACACCCTCATTAATTTCCGAGGGCAGATGTATATTCTAACCTTTTTTTCCCGCAGGTAAAAGAACCTCACAATTTCCCCCGGGAATCATATCTTAAAAAGGATCCAGCCTGCGGCACAGGAAGAGGGAATGAGCCACAGTGGACTCAATTTGAAGCCTGCCAGCAGAACCGCTGCGATGACCATCAAGACACCGTTCTGCCAGGGAAATCCCCCTTCAGGAGGCAGCAGGGTATCGCGGGTGAGTGTGATGGCAACAGCTGCCATCAGCCCCACAGAGCTGACATTCACAGCGTCGAGGAATGCTCCCATCCGTGGGGAAGAACGAAGCCTCCACAGCACCCGCGCCAGCAAAAGAACGAAAAAAAAGGAAGGAAGAAAGATACCGGCCGATGCAACGATCGCTCCCGGCAGGCCGAGAACATGCTCCCAGTCCGGGGGTTGAAGAATATAGCCGATGAACGAAGCTGTCGAGAGAATTGGGCCCGGGGTGAGATTCCCGGCTGCTACTGCATCCATGAGCTGGGTATTGGTAAGACCAAAGGTGTCATTGACCAGTTCGCCCTTGAGGTATGCGACAAGTACATAGCCCGTTCCGAAAAGAACCGAGCCGATCTTGAGGAATACGAGGCCGAGTTCAACCAGGGTGACCTTCACGGCTGCACCGGCCGCAAGCAGGGTGCCGCCGCCCGTTGTAAGCAGGCCGCCACCCAGCAGGGCCGCCCCGGCAGCCCCTCCTCCCGCCCCACCCTTTACGGACCTGAGCATCAGCAACCCCGCCAATCCACCGCAAAGCAGAACCAGTACGGGGTCAGCTCCAAGTAATACCGCGGCCACCACAGCCAGCCCGATTACCGCCAGCAGCGGGCTTTTCACCGCAGTCCAGCCAAGCCTCCAGACTGCCATGGCAATCAATACTGGAACAACTGCCTGGATTCCCACGATAAAGGGCTTCACCTCAGGAAGGCTGCCGTAGCCTACGTAGAGCCAGGCGAGAAAGGTAACAATCGCCACGGCCGGAAGGATGAAGCACGTTCCGGCAACCAGCAGGCCCGGAAAGCCGGCCCTGAGATAACCGACGTGAAGTACCATCTCGGTGGAGTTCGGACCCGGAATCAGGTTGGTCGCCCCCAGCATATCGAGGAATCGTTCCGGGGTGATCCATTCCCTCCGCTTGACGACCTCGTCCTCGAGCATGGCGATGTGCGCCGCAGGCCCACCAAAGCCTAAAACTCCCAATCTGAAACTGACCGATGCCAACTCGCCAATACGCGACATGAGAACTCACCATCTCAAGCGGGCACCCGGGCCAATGGCCGGGCTGCCACCACTTCCTACCAGGGACTCATCCCCCCGTTGACACAGATCGTCTGTCCGGTCACGAACCCAGCCTCCTCGCTGGCGTAATAGGCAACCGCTCCGGCAATATCATCAGGAACCCCCCACCGGTCCATCGGGATCGACTCCCTGTATCCATCCTTCTGCTCCTGGGGATCGTTTTCATGCCGCTCGACCGGAATCCAGCCCGGTGCTACGAGATTGACGGTGATATTGAACGGCGCCAGCTCGGTAGCCATGCTACGGGTAAAACCAATCTGCCCGCCCTTGGCTGACACATAGGCACTGAAGTTGCCGATGCTGCGCTGGAAAACCTCGCTGGTGATATTGATGATCCGGCCCCGGCGTTTTTCCTTCATATGCGGCAGAACCGCCCTTGTAAGCAGGTAGGGGCTCTTGATAAAGAAATCGATCATCGTCTGAAAATGCTTCCAGGTGAACTCTTCGATCGGCATCTGAGGCTGGTCAGGAGTCGCATTGACGACGAGGATATCGATACCGCCGAGTTTCCCGGCAACCTCATCGCACAGGGCGTTCACCGACTCTTCGTCGGACACATCTGCACGCAGCATCAGTCCCTCGAAGCCCTCAGCCTCGAATTCACTGAAAGTTTTCGCTGCGCGCTCCTCGTTGTTGTAATAGTTCAGTGCGACCCTGGCTCCACAGCGGGCCAGGCCAAAGGCGATTGCCTTACCGAGTCCTGTTGAACTTCCGGTCACCAGGGCAACTCGGCCATCGAGGGAAAATGGCATGACATCATCCATAAGGTGGAATATGAAGGAACTGCGGGTTAACCCTTATCCGCAAACAACAGGAGCATAATGGGCCGCTGCGCGGCAGGAGTCAAGCCAAGACAAAAACCCGGAGATTACACCCGGCCTCCTCCTGCTCAGGGCTTCAACTCGGTGTTCCAGTAGGCCTCGCTGACAAAATGTTCCCAGCTTGCTTTGCGACGATTGACGTGAAGCGTAAAGGCCGACTGGGCGGGTGGCTCAACCGGTTCGCGCAGCAGGTGCATCCCCGCCTCGCCTACCAGCCGCCCTCCTTTGCGGGCATTGCAGGCAAGACAGGCGACCACGCAATTGGTCCAGCTGCCCTCTCCACCTGCGCACCTGGGAATAACATGGTCAATCGAGAGGTCCTCGGTGGAACATTTCTTGCCGCAATACTGGCAACAATTACGATCACGGCGAAAGAGATTGCGGCGGGTGAAGGCCACCCGCGGCCGGTTAAAACGGTCGCATCCCTGCAGAACGATGACCTCGGGAATTCGAATGCGACTGCGGACACCCTGGACGAACGGCTCGCCACGGGGGATGGCCAGGTCCGACCATCTGTCAAAATCATAGAGAGAGTAGTCCTGCGGTTCGACAACACGGGCAAGGCCCTTGAACAGCAGTGTGAAAGCGCGGCGTACTGGACAAACCTGTATCGGTAGCCAGTTTTTGTTCAGAACCAGGGTGGGATCGGTAAGGCAGGTAGTTTGCATCGTTCCTCTGAGACTCCAACCATCACAGAGCCGGAAGATTCTGCGATGACCTTCATCTTAACCCTTTACCAACCGCCAGTTAAAGTCCCATATTCCGGGCAGTAGCTATCATCCTCCAGCAGGGGATTTGCTGGATGCTCAACTGCCTTTCACAGATACTTTTCCCGTTCAATTACTGAAAGCTTCGACAATTGGAAATGCCTTACAGAAAGAACCTCCGCACGCAGCGTGGTCAAAAATTGATGAAGGTCCGAATCAGGCCCGGACAATAACCGGAAGGTCCCAAGTGCCGATCTCAAAACCCGCCGAAGGCAGACGGAATGACTCCCGGGAAAAACCGCGAGGAGGGGTTTTTCTCGGCGGCCCCCTCTCTGCGATGCTGCTGTCCCTGTGTTTTTTCGAACACAGCGGCATCCTGGAGCGGGTCATCCCCTGGTTCGGGCTGCTCCCCCTCTTTATCAGCCTGGAGCGTCATCGCTACAGCCTGAAATGGCGGCTGCTGCACGGACTGTTCTTCGGTCTCATCACCTGCTGCTGGCAACTTCAGACGGCGGACGGAGAATTTTTCACGCCCTCGGCAGCTCTCCTGGAAACCGCTGTAGCCATCCTGCTGGTGACGGGCTCCTGGATGCTCTTCTGCTCCACGGGGGGGTGGTTTTTCCGGCACCCATCACCCCTGGCGGTACTTCCCGGACTGGCCGTTCTATGGACAGGGATTGAGCTCCTTCGCACCGAATGGATCCCTATGGCGATGCCCTGGTTCCAGCTGGGGCAGGCCATCAAGCCCGCCAACCCGGAAGCATGCTCCGCTGCGGTCGTTGGCTTGTCGGGACTCGGCTTCATAATGTGCCTGGTCAACTGCGCCTTCTACCTCACCTTGAAAAACAAACGCAGCCGAGTACAGCTGGCCTGCGCCCTTTCAGGCGCCCTCGCAGTTATCGGGATGCTGGTCGCAGGAAGAGATCATGCGGCGCCATCGACACCTTCGGCAACCACGATAATCGGGGTAGTCCAGACCGCAGGGGAAGACAACGGAAAACACCTCGAGCTTGCAAAACAATTGTCCGGCTCCAAACCTCAATTGATCCTCTTTCCAGCCGATAGTTTCCTTGTCGAAGCTGACCGGCAGGAATGGCTCGAGGAGGACCTCCGCGCTCTGAGCCGAAAAGAAAAAGTCCCTGTCGTAGTCGGCATCGCGAACAAGCCCGGTGGGAGTGGCGATCGGGACACGGCAAAGGGACCTGGTATCCTCCACATCGGAGCAGATGGAGAGATCGTTGCCCGGCTCAAAAGAGGAGCAAACAACGAGGAGGCTCTTCTGTTTGAAATAGGGGACACGAAAGCAGCCCTGGTTTCAGACTCAGTGCACCACTCAGCGATCCGGATGCGCTCCCTCGCCGCCAGGGGAGCGAGGCTTTTTCTGATCGCCGGCAATAATGAAACCAACAGCCAGGGGGTCTATGGTCATCTTCGTTCCCGGCTGGAGGCCTTCCGAGCCAGGGAAGCCGGCGCATGGACATGCCGGGCAACCCAAGGCGGAATTTCGGCTATCTGTAATGACCGGGGCTCAATTGTAGCGCAGGCCCCCCGGGGCCAGGCCTGGGCCACTGTGAATACAATTCCTGCGCCGCCACTCAACAGGGGGCCCAGCCACTTTGCAGCCTGGGGATGGGCTCTCGGCCCCGCCTGTCTCCTTCTCCTTGCAATCCTGCTGCTTACGGAACTTTACCGCCACAGCAGAAGCAAATGAGCTCTGCAGCACTCTGCGGGCAGGAATTACCTTCGCCGGTATTACCGCAGGACCAGGCCGTCATACGCAAGTTCCAGCCCGGCAGGCAATTCCAGCCCGGCATGGGAGATGTCGTGGGTCATATGGGTAAACCAGGTCTGCCCGGCGCTTATTTCACCGGCGGCGGCGATGGCCTCCGACGTCGAGAAGTGGGTCGGATGGCCCTGCGGACGCAGCATATCAAGAACAACCGTCTGCAGGCCCTCCAGGACCGGCCAGGTCTCATCTGGAATCTCCGACACATCGGTACAATAGGCCAGCGGCAGCGGCCCGGGTTGCCTCTGTGCAACTTCCGCTGAATCGTTCAACGCCTCGATCCTGAAGCCGAGGATGCGCTGGCGTCCATGCAGCAGTCGAAGCGGGGTAAAACGAAGCCCATGGAGATCGAGGGGCTCCCCCACCCGAAGCTCATGTTCCACAAGGCTTGCGACAAAGGATGCGTTAACGTTTTTCTCCGCTTCAAAAATATGCCGGTAAACTCTGTGCAGAAAATCAAGGGTCTCCTTCTCAGCGTAAATGTCAATCGCGGAGCCCATAACCGCATTGAACCGGCGCACCTCGTCAAGGCCGAAGGTATGGTCCACGTGATCATGGGTGAAGAGAATTGCATCGCAACGCTCGAGTTGATGATCGAGGGCCTGGGCGCGAAGATCCGGCGAGGTGTCAACCAGGATGACCCGATCCTCCCCCTCTCCATCGATAAATTCCAGGCAGACACTGGCCCGCCGTCGCCTGTCACGCTGATCATCGGAAGTGCAGACATCGCATTGACAACCGATGACGGGTACACCTGCAGAGGTGCCGGTACCGAGGAAGGTAAAACTGAAACCGGACAGTTCCGGATCTGCTGGCATTTAGTTTCCGCTTTCTGCAGTACCTGAGAACAGAATCAAAACAAGACCCATCACTACTTGCCGCCGGTCTTGAAGGGATTGCTGAAATCAGGAGCCTTGAGTCCGAAGGTATGCTCAAGCACTGCCTCCGCAGCTCCTCCTGTTCCAACCGACACGGGAACCTTGAAGATCACGCCGGAAACTTTGCAGGTGCCGGCGTCATCGCAATAGTAGGCCAGGGCTTCAACAAGCACCTCGCCGCTGGCGTCGGAGACTACCGCCTCAAGGGGGATCACGATGTCTCCACCCGCCCCGAGAGCTCCCTGGGCCGCCTCCTCCTTCAACAGGACAGGTGAAGAATCTGAAGCCAGGAGCTGCCAGCGACTCGGAGCAGATTTCGAATAGTAGTGCTTCGCGGGAAGCGCCAGCCTGAGCACCAGCTTACCACCGGCACCTGCTTCAAGCTTCAGGCCCTTGCTTTTCACCTCGACAGTGCCGGGCAGATCAGCGAGGCGCTGGCTGCGCGGGGCAAGCGGCGACAGGGGCGCCGGAACCCCCTGGAGCTTGAGCGTGCTGACCTCCAGGGTTTCCAGGTCAGCAATACGGATCGCGTGGTTGTTCGTATCAGCTATGAAAAGCTGCTTGCCTCCGGGGGCAAGCGCAAATCCGGAGGGCTCCGAAAACTGCGCCTCGAGCCCCTTGCCATCGCGCAGGCCTGGCTTCCCCGATCCGATCCACCTCGCTACCCGGTTTTTCGCCGGATCCAGCAGCTTGAGCCGATGGTTGTAGGTGTCAGCCACGGCAACCCGGGCACTGGCCTCGAGCCAGAGCACCCCGAGGTCATGCTGCAGGCGAGCCTTCTCCCCGACTCCATCGACATCTCCGAAGGCGAAGAGATTCCTCGGCGCGGCATCCTCTCCTCCTACCAGGGTAGAGGTTGCACCGCTCTTGAGGTCGATGGCACGAACCGTGCTGCTCTCGCTGTCGGCGATATAGAGCTTTCCACGGCCAATGCTCAGGCCGGAGGGCTGTGCCCACGCAGCCAGGAGACGGTCGGGTGCGTTGCTGTTCTGTTCCCGTCCGGTTCCGCTGAAGTTTTTCACGGTCCCCTTTTTCTTGTCGTAGGTCCAGATCTGGTGGGTGCCCGCCATGGCGATATACACCCTCGAGCTGTCGACGGTAACGTCCCAGGGAGTGCTGAGCTGCTGCGTTCGCCCCTTGCCGCCGCCGATGTAGTCCCTGCCCTGGACCCCATCGCCGGCCAGGGTCGAGACCGTCTTCGCGGACAGATCCACAACGCGCAGCGCATGGTTCTCGCTGTCGGCAACGTAGAGACGGTCGCCATCTACGGCAAGGCCCTGGAGCCTGTTGAACCTCGCATCCGCATAACCGCCATCCCGCAGGCCGACTCGCCCGCTGCCGATAGACTCGATGAACTTTCCCTGGAGATCCGTCACCACGATTCGATGGTTGTTGGAGTCACTGATGAAGAGCCGCTTGCCCGGGGTGTCGATGGCCAGCTTGCCTGGAAAACGCAGTGGTGATTTAACCGGGTTCTTCCTGCTCTCGAGCTGAACAGGAATGGGATCATGCCTGAAAGAGTCGGCCGGATAGAAGTCAAGCGTCGCAGAAATCGCCGCCTCCAGCACATCGCGCTGGCCCTCTCCGGCTACCAGCAGAAGCAGGTTACCGCGCGGCCCGACAAGCGCGATGCTCGGCCAGCTGCGCACACCGATGCCCCTCCACATCTTCATCTCATCATCGTTGATAACCGGGTGCGCAATCTCGTAGCGAAGGACGGCCTGTCTTATATTTTCCGACACCTTCTCGTTATCAAACTTGGCTGAATGAACCCCGACAAAAGCCACCGGGTATCCAGAAAAACGGTGCTCGAGCCAGGCGAGGTCCGGCAGCACATGGATGCAGTTGATACAGCAATAGGTCCAGAAATCCAGCACGACAATCTTACCGCGCAGCTCTCGCTCGAGGGAGAGCGATGGCGAATTGAACCATTCCTTACCCTTTGGGAAATCAGGCGCTTTCAACCTGTCCGCCGCCTTGTCCATCTTTTCGATATGCTTACGCAGCTCCTGCCGGAGCATCTCCGCCCTGGGCCCGGAACCAGCTGCTTCTTCCTGCGCGGCAAGATATCCGCCCTGTGGACCAGCCAGCCAGGCCGGGAAAAACAGGGAAACAGCCGCCAGTAAGCTCCATTTCATCGTGCAGTTCATTTCGTCCCCTTCTGATTCCGGCGCCTGCCGGAAAACCGGTAAATGTACGCTACCCAGAATACTACGGGCGGGACCGTTTCTTCCATCTCTTGATTTGGCGGTGCCTTGTGGTGACAATACCGCCCTCAACAGTAAACCCCCATGGAGCGTTCGATCTTTGCAAGCAATCGCGGTCATCCCCGGAACACCCGGCAGTGTTCACCTCGCAGAGCTCGAGAAACCAGCCCTCGATGACGTTCCCAACGGCCGAGGCGTCCTGGTCGAGGTTCTCCAGGTCGGCGTAGATGGAACCGACAAGGAGATCAATGCCGCCGAGTACGGTGGCGCCCCTCCCGGCTATGACTTTCTTGTCATCGGCCACGAGAGCTTCGGGAGGGTCGTGGAGACCGGAGAAAACGTTACGGAGCTGAAGCCGGGAGACTATGTGACCGCCACGGTCCGCCGTCCTGGAAACAGCCTCTACGATAAGATCGGTCATTACGATATGACCACCGACGAAACCTACTACGAGCGAGGCATCAACCTGCTGCACGGTTTCCTGACGGAATATTACGTCGATGAACCGGAGTACCTCGTCAAGGTGCCGGACACCCTCAGAAAGGTAGGAGTGCTCATGGAGCCCATGAGCGTTGTTGAAAAGGGAATCGTCCAGGCCTACAAGATCCAGCAAAGACTGCGGCTCTGGCGCCCCGGGAAGGCCCTGGTGCTGGGCGCCGGAGCCATCGGACAATTGGCGACCCTGGTGTTGAGACTCAGCGGCCTTGAGGTTGTCACCATGGCCCGGACCCCCCCACCCCACCTCAAATCCGAGCTTATCGAAGAGCTCGGGGCCCGCTACCTCAGCACAGAGGAGATGGACCTGACCGAGGTGGCAGAGAAATACGGTCCCTTTGACCTGGTATTCGAGGCAACGGGAGTGTCCTGGATCGCCTTCAAGGCCATGGAGGTCCTTGCCAAGAACGGGATCCTTATACTCACCAGCATCACCGGTGGCGATACCAAGGTGGAGGTTCCGGGCGACCAGGTAAACCTCGACTTTGTCCTGCACAACAAGGTGATGTTCGGGACGGTCAACGCGAACCGGGAATACTTCGAGCTGGGCGTGAAAGATTTCGCCCACGCCCAGAGCGCCTACCCGGACTGGCTGCATAAGCTGCTCTCCCACCCGGTTGAAGGCCTCGGTGAATATGAGAAGATGATGCATCTCCTGACCACCGAGAAGAAAGCGGTCAAGGTATTCCTCCAGGTCAAACCTCTCGACGGCAACTGATCCTTTGAATCCCCTCGAGATCCTAGCGCGCCATCACGATCCGGCAGGGTCGATCTTCGAACTCCTCGTGATCCACTCGACGCTCGTGGCGGCAAAAGCACGCGAGATTGCCAGGCACTGGGCAAGCCGGCACCCGGGCGAATCCCCCGACCTTGATTTCCTGACCGAGGCGGCGATGCTGCATGATATCGGCATCGGGCTCTGCGAGGCCCCGCAGTTGCACTGCAGCGGGACAGAACCGTACCTCGCCCATGGTATCCTGGGACGGCAGCTCCTGGAAAAAGAAGGGCTGGAACTCCATGCCCTCGTCTGCGAGAGGCATACCGGGGCAGGTATTACTGCCGAAGAAATTCGTGAGGGAGGTCTCCCGCTTCCCGTACGCGATTACCTTCCGGTGAGCCTTGAAGAAAAGATCATCTGCGTTGCCGATAAGTTCTACAGCAAGAAACCCGGGAAGCTCTGGAAAGAAAAAAAGACGCCCTCCATCGAAAAGGCCATGGACCGCTGGGGTCCACAGGTGCGCGGGCGATGGGATGAGCTTGCGGCCGAGTTCCTGGGCGATGACTGACTCTGGAAGAAGGCCGACAGGAGACCGCGATGGACAGCTATGACTGTATCGTTGCCGGTGTCGGAGGTGCGGGAAGCTCTGCCCTCATGCACCTTGCCGCCAGGGGCTGCAAGGTCCTGGGCCTTGACCGTTTTACCCCGGGACACGACCGCGGCAGCTCACACGGCGACACCCGGATTATCCGGATGGCCTACTTCGAGCACCCCGATTACGTCCCGCTTCTCAAGCGGGCACATCACCTCTGGGGGCAGCTAGAGGAGGCGCGCAGCGAAAAGCTCCGCTTTGAAACCGGGCTCCTGCAGGCCGGCCCCGCAGCCGGGTTCATCGTCGAGGGAGTCCTGCGCAGCGCCCGTGAACACAGCCTGGAGGTTGAGGAGCTGGGGGCAGCCGAGGCTGCCGGACGTTTCAACGGCTTCGCCCTGGGAGATTCCATGGAGGCTGTTTATGAGAAAGGGGCCGGCTACCTCCTCGTTGAGAACTGTGTAAGGGCCCACGCCGAAGAGGCCGTACGGCGGGGGGCACAGCTGGAAACCGGGGTGAGCATCCTGGGCTGGAGTGAACAGGAAAACAGGGTCACTGTTGAAACAGACCGGGGGTCGTTCCAGGCTGCGAACCTTGTCATCACTCCCGGGGCATGGGCGCCGGAGCTCCTGCAGACGGTGGGTGTTCCGCTGGAGGTGCGCAGGAAACATCTCTACTGGTTTCGCTGCCCGGGCGAACAATACCGGGACAGCTCCGGATTCCCCTCTTTCGTTTTTGAAACACCAGGTGGATTCTTCTACGGCTTCCCCTCCATCGATGGCGAGAGTATCAAGGTGGCGCGGCATTGCGGCGGGCAGCAGGTGGCAGACCCCCTGGAAATCTGCCGGGAGCTTGAAGAAGAGGATCTTGCCTCGGTGCGTGACTTCCTTGGAAACTACCTGCCGGGAGTCGAAGAAGAGCTCACACGTCACGAGGTCTGTTTCTACACCTGCACACCCGATGAACATTTCATCTTCGGAAGGCACCCGGGGTGCGAGCGCGTCGTCTTTGCCGCAGGGCTCTCCGGCCACGGATTCAAATTCACCAGCGTGCTTGGAGAAATGCTGGCCTGTATGTGCTCAGGAGAAGATCACGGCCTTCCGGTCGGCTTCCTCGATGCAGGCCGGGAAGGACTGTTTCCGGCCTGAAAAACCCCCGGGAAACAGGCTATTTCCGGCCTTTCTTCGCTCCGGAGGCGGCGGGTTTCTTTGAGGGCGGCGAGAGATCGTTGATGTCCTTGTAGTACTGGGACACCAGCTTGCGGTAGCGCGTCGGCATGCGCCCCCATACTTCCTGCAGGGATCTTCTGACCTCCCGGTCATTGATCTTGCCCCACATTTCTTTCTCATCGGGAGTCAACTTGCGGAGATTCACCTCGGCCGCATCTCCCTGGCGCAACCTGGTCTTGCCGGCGGTCTCATCCCGCGGCTTATTCCTGTTGCCCTCCTGCTGTTGATTTGCCTGTTGCTGCTGTTGTTGCTGTTGTTGTCGCTGCTGCTGCTGTCGCTGCTGTCGCTGTTGTTGCTGTTGTTGCTGCTGTTGTTGTTGCTGCATCTGCTCGAGCATTTCCTCGATCTGGCGCCGTGTCTCTTCTTCCATCAACAGAACAATCTTCTCGAGGATGACCTCGACATCCTTCTGCTCCGATTGAACCCCCTGGTCGAGTTTCGGTTCAGACATCGTCTCTGAAATATCACGGGTGCGGCCGGCGACATCATGCAGAGGCCCATCGTGATCCTTGCGGATTTCCGCGAGCTGGTCTTCCGCCCACTTTCGCTCGGTGGAATGATCGTCGGAAAGATCCTTCAGGTAAAACTGCAGTTCCAGGATAGCCAGGGTTACCTCGCCCCTGCTTCTGTAGAGACTCGCCAGGAACCTGCGAACCTTGTACCGGGGCAGAAAATACTCGGACTTGACCAGGCGCTCCATGATCTCCACTGCGGTCGTGGTGTCGTCTTTTTCCATCGCATGGCGGGCGGCATAAAAATCAGCATACGATCCCAGGAATGGGTCTCCGCCTGAGCGCAACTTCTCGATCAGCGAGGCTATCTTCTCATCCCTTGCGCCACCCTCCTGTCCGGTCTCATCGAAAAGGGCATGAAGGTTGATGAGCTCGCCTGACTGGCGGAAGAGAATTCCCAGGATTGGATCACCCCTGGCAAGATCCGGCATGGGGAAAGCTTCCGGACCGAGGAGTCCTGCCGCCAGGCCTCCGAGCCTGTCATCTTCGAGGTCCTTGAGCGAATCATCAAGGTTTTCGAAGATCAGCTCCTCCCGGCCTTCCCGGATCTGGTGCTCGACGAATTTCCTCCATACCCCCGCCGGGGTCCAGAAATCACCCGCAACGAGAAACTCCTGCAGGTCCTTGATCCCGGCGACTCCCTGGGCGGAAACCTCCCCACCTTCAACCACCAAAACTGCTGGCAGGAAAACGCTCAAAAACAGCATCCCGGGATATCTTTGAGCCATCTTACTCATCTCCATCCTGTCCTTTTGCCTCTTTTTCGACACTTTCAGTGTCGCCAGGAGATTCTGTTCCACGATCCCGTTTACGTGGAAGAAGGCGGCGCAGACGTGATCCACCTCTCTCACCCTCTTTGTCCTCAGAGCCTTCCGATGCTTCATCTCCTCCAGGGCGCAGGCCCTCAACGATTCCCTGCAGCTGGTTGAGATCCATACCGAGAAGAAACTGGTCGATGATCGGGTATTTGCTGATCAACTCATCGGTAAGTCCGCCCAGGGCCTCCTGGGCCTCCGAGAGCCGTTTTGCCTGGTCGGTACGCAGCTCCCGGTCCCTGGTGGATTCAGCCGACCCGGGCTTTTTACCGCCGGGAAGTACTCCAAGCTCGTTCCACCTCGCCGTACGGGCCCGCACGCGCCGTTGGGCACTGATGAGCATGCGCAACTCCATAACGGGAGTGATCAGGTCCTTTTGATCCTGGTCCTGCTCTCCCTCTTCGCCTTCGCCCTGCTGCTGCTGCTGGCCCTGCTGCCGCTTTTCTTCGGCACCGCCCGACCTCTGCCGGTTTCGTTCCATCCTGTTACGGTTTCTCGCCGGCTGCAGGGCTTCGATCAATTCCTTCAGAGAGGTCTCGACATCCTGCTGAAGCGCCTGGACGAGGGGGCCGGTATCGGATTCATCCATGCGCCCGGAGACATTCTCCAGGTCGGCAATAATTCTCCGGAGAATTTCCGGAGCCACCACCGATGAGGCATCTTCTGTAAGAACCCGCAGGATGTCCTCTGCATCAGTCGCAAGGGAGCGCTCGCGCCTGGCGAGCGAACGACCGGCAAAATCAAAGGCTTCAGCAACACCGAAGACAGAGCGTTTCCCGTCGGCAGGAAGAAGTTTGCGCTGTTTTTCCAGCTCCGAAGTTTCTTTGCCGATCAATTGCTGGTCAGCCAGCATGGTGTAGAGTCGGGCCAGCACGACGCTGGTCACTTTTTCGCGGCGCTCCTGCTCCAGCCGCTCCCGCTCCTGGCGAAGCTGGTCTTCAGTCCGGTTGAGCTCTGCAAGAGCATCCTCCTGGTCCTCGAGGGCTCCCTCCAGGTTTTCCGCATCCAGACGTTGGACTGCATCCTGCATGTTGCGTTCGGCCCGCCGCAGGGCTTCCAGGGTTTCCTGCTGACGCTGCTGGGATCTGCTCTGCTGCTGGCGACGTTGTTGCTGCTGGCCCTGCTGCTGCTGACCTTGCTGCTGCTGGCCCTGCTGTTGCTGACGTTGTTGCTGCTGACCTTGCTGCTGCTGGCCCTGTTGCTGCTGACCTTGCTGCTGCTGGCCCTGTTGCTGCTGACCTTGTTGCTGCTGGCCCTGCTGTTGCTGACCTTGTTGCTGCTGACCTTGCTGGCCTTGCTGCTGTTGGCCCTGCTGGTTGCGGTCAGCTTCTCGTTCGAGTTCATCGGCAAGCCGGCGGGTTTTACGCTGGAGGTCCTGCTCGCGACGGGCAAGACGATCGTTTTCCTCTTCCCCTCGCTCACCGGCAGCATTATTGCCACGCTCACCCTCGCGGCCACCCAGCTCTTCCTGGGTGTCTTCAATATTCTCTTCCTGGTCCCCTGTAATACGCTGCAGGCGCTCGAGCTGCTCGGTGATTTCACGAATTGCATCGGTCTCTTCCCTGAGCTTCTGGGCCTCATCCTCCCCCTGGAGAATAAGCAGGATCCTCTGAAGATCTTTTTCCGCAAAAATTTCTTCCTCAAGCGCATCCTCGAGGGCTTTCTTCTTCAGCAGGTCCCGGATGTGCTCGAGCCGGGGAACAATCTTCAACTCGCGGCTACGGACAAGAGCCTGCTGCAGGCGCCCCGACTCCTGGAGTTCTTCCTCCTTGGCGAGAAGTTTTCCCATCAACGAGATCAACCGCAGAAAACGGCGTTCCACCTCGCCGGCAAGATCCTTCTGCTCCTGGTCAATACCGACCGGATCTTCAGGAGCCGTCTTCGCCGAGTCCTGGACACCCGAGAAGCTCAGCAGCGTAATAAAAATGAGCTGGTTTGCCATATGAGGATTCCTGGAAAAAGGACCGCAGAAACTGCCGGGCCTCTCCCAAACAGATTAAGGGATAGTAACTGGAATTAATAACTAGATAACTATGAGTGACTATTTGTCTTTTTTACCGTCGGAGCCTTTTTGAGGTGCGCTGTCTTCTGGTCCAGCCGCATCCCTGGTTTCACTGATAACCTTGCCCTGGAGCTCAACGATCGATTCAAGCCTCTGCAGGATCTCCCTGAAATCACCACTACCGGCAAGATTTCGAGACACATCACGCAGGTTCCTGGATATTTTCCGGGCCTCGGCTTCAGCCCGTGTCGCCTCATCCTGCGGATTCCCTGAACGGGGAATCGCCTCGATGTCCTCAGCACTGCGCGGCAGGCGGTCATCACCGAGCTCTTCGAGAGGCCGGGCCACCTCCTCTTCAAAACGCTCGCTCTCGCTGCGCTCCATGAGCTGATTGCGCTCGAGATCATCGGCCATCTCCCTCAGGCTGCGTGCCAGGTCACGAGCTTCATTAGCGATTCCTTCCTGTTCACGCGAAAGGCGGTCAAAATCATTCTCCGGCCGCGGCTGCTGGCCTTGCTGACCCTGCTGCTGCTGGCCTTGCTGCTGCTGGCCTTGCTGACCCTGCTGCTGACGACCTTGCTGGCCCTGCTGCTGTTGGCCCTGCTGGCCTTGCTGCTGACGACCTTGCTGACCCTGCTGCTGCTGGCGACCTTGCTGGCTCTGTTGCTGTTGGCCCTGCTGGTCCTGCTGCGAACGCCTGCCAGTGCCGGCGGAATTTCTCTGGCCCTCGGGAGTTTCACTTTCGCCCTGTTCTGTCCGCGGCTGCTCACCTTCCTCGCGGCCCGTCTCTTCGCCGTTTTCTTCTTCCTCACCGGAGCGCTCACCGGGTTCATTCCCACCCTCTTCTCCATCTTCGGGCGGGTTTTCCCCTTCCTCACCAGATTGGCCCTGCCGGCCTTCCCTGGATTCGCCGGACTGCCCCGGCCGCCCACCCCGGCTACCCTGCCTGGAACCAGCCTGCTGCTGCCCCCTGCCGGGCTCACTCTCGCCATTTTCTTCATTTTCCCCGGACTCTTCGCCTTCACGCGGCTCTCTTTCTCCGGGTTCTTCTCCCTCACCCGGCTCTTCTGAAGCATTCTCTCCGGGCTGGTCCTCGGTATTCTGTCCCTGGCGGGCGGAGGCCTGCCTTCCTCCCTCTGTAGCGCGCCCCTGCCTTCCACCAGGGTCCCTGCCCCCCTGTGCCGGATTGCCCGCCTCGGAAGGTTCAGCCAGTGCAAGCTCGACCGGGTTCTGCTCCGAATTCTCCTCCTGTCCCCGTGAGCCCTCCTCACGTTGTGCCCCGGCAGCAATCTCTCCCGGACGGCCCTCCTCACCGGCCGAAACCGGGGGCGTTTGAGAGAGCTCCTCCTGCAGGCGCAGAAGCTCTTTGCCCAGGGCGCTCTCACGAAATGTGAGCTCCTCGAGACGCTCCTGCGCCTTGACCCTCACCTTGTCGAGATTCTCCTTCAGCTTCCGGGCTGAAACGACCGCGAAGGTGATCTCCTCTGAAGAGCTCTCCTTGTAACCACCCGGAGCATCGTTATCCCGAACCAGGCCGCGAAAGCTGATATTCATGCCCGGCTCCAGGGCCAGGGTTGCCAGCTCAATCGAGCCCGCAATCTCAACCACCATGCTTTCCCCTGTCCGCACAACCTCCCATGGTGGAAGCTCTGCGGGTTTCGGCTTTCCATCCTCGAGATCAACATCCTGGAGCCCATCGATAAGAAGCTGCAGCTGGGAAAACCCGAAATCATCACTGGCACGAAGGGTGTACTCGATCCGGCCCTCCGGCGTCACCTCGCGGGCCTCCCCGGCGATCTTCAGTTCGATCTCGGGCTGGGCATCCGGCACCGCAACCATCGCCAGGCGGAGTTGCTCACTGTCAAAACCCCACTGGGCACCCTCCACGCCAACCTCCAGGAACGCACTGGACTCTACCGCGAAAGAATAGCTGAACCCCTCCTTGCCGTTGAGGTCTGCATCGCTCCGCTCATCTTCGCCGAAACGCCCCCAGGCTTTCCTGATCTCCCTGTCGCAGATCCCCTCGAAGATGACCTTCGAGCCGGCGACAACCTCGACCTCCCCGGTGGGATTGGGAACCTCCTGCTCACCGCGGCCGGTGTGTTCAGGCGCTCGAACCCTGAGACGGGAGGAAACAATCCTGGGTTTGTCATGAACTGTGACCTGGGTCTTCGTGCTCCGGTTGTCCCCTCCCTCAAAATAAAATTCAAACGATTCGAGGACATTGGGGAACGTGTAGTTGAGCCTGGCCGCCTTGAATGGTTCTCCCCCATCGGGACCACCCTCCGCCACCTCCGAGGCCAGCTTCCCCGCGGGCTCCTCTGGAATTTCCAGTACAAGCCGGCTCTTGCGAGGGCCTGATTCGGAGTTGATCACGATAAAGACATCACCCCCGCGCGGAGCGCCCGTTACCCAGGCTTTCAGGTCGAGCCGGTTCTTGCGCGGGTGATCAACGTTTCCGGAGCTTTCCAGGAAGAAGTGTGTCTCCCTGGGCCAATGAACCGATGAAAGCGCGATGTTGCGCTGGACCCAGAGAGCCGCATGAGCCGGGAAAAGAAATCCGCAGAAAACCAGGAAGAGAACCGCCGCCACAGCGGCAAGCTGGTTTCTGCGTACCGAGCCTGCATCCAGTACAGATCCGACCTCCAGGGCGCTGACCGCCTGTTGTGATTCCCGAAGGGCCCTGTCAAAGAGCTCCTTCTCGAGGCCCGTTCGCTGCTCAGTTCCTTTCCCTCTATCAGCGAGTTCCCTGCGCATCTCGACAATATTCGCCAGCTCACCCTCGAGATCCTCCGAGCTGTTCTCCACGGCGGCGAGCAGATCTTCCTTGGACAGGGCGGAGCGCAGCCGTCCACGGCCCTGCAGAAGAACCCGGATCCAGAGCAGCACGGCAACGATGATCACCACCACGCGCAACCACTTATCGAGCTCGAAAACAGAATCGAGAATAAAGGAGATGGCTGCGGTGGCTGCCAGCATGAGAAATATGGACGCAATCCCATGCCAGGCCAGCAGGTGGTAATACCTGCGCTCAAGGCGGGCGAAAAGCTCGTTCAGAGCAGGACCGGGATCTGCCGCAGAGCCCCTATGCTTCATCGCGCCCTCCGCTTTCCAATGAACCCGGTGCGAACCCGGTACAGCGTTGATTAAAACTGCTCAATGTCCGGACCATCAATTGAGCCTCCAGAGCTTTCTGAGAATCCACTCTAACACCAGCAGGCCCGTAAACAGGAACATCATCATCGCCGAATCCCAGACCTCCGAAGCGCGGCGTGCAGTCACCACTTTTCTTTCCACCTTCTCAATGAGCTCGGGCAGCGCCTCGAGCTCCGGTGAGATATTGAAAAACCGGCCCTTACTCAATTCCGAGACCTGGGCAAGCGTCTTAAAATCGGGGGAGAGATCATCGCGCTCAGAGTAAATATCGACAACCTCGAAGAAGCTCTTCGCCTCATCACCCAGGCTCACCTGGTACTGACCGGCCTGCGAGGTCCTGAAAATTCCGCTGTAGCTTCCGGTTGACCCGGGAACCGGCGAGAGAGTCAGTCGCCTGCGGCTCTTGCCCTTGTCCCGCTCCGCAACCTCAGCCGGTTTCTCCGCTTCCTCCTGCCCGGCGGGTTTTTTCCCTGCCTCGATAAAGACCTCGACCGATGGGTTCTCCACCGGACGCCGGCGGGAATCGACCAGGCGGACATTGATCCGTACGTCCTCCTCCTTGCTGTAGCGGTCGCGATCTGTTTCGATCGTCGCCCGCCGCGTTCCCGCCTGCTGTTTTCCAAGCGAAAGCTGGCGGATGATCGCTGCCCAGAACCTCTCGTGGAGCCCGACATCAGCTGAGCGCCAGCGCCAGAAATCATCGGTGCCGAGGTAGAAAACCTCGGCGAATCCGAGGCGGTGCGTCGCGGCGACGATGTCAGCATCCTTCTGCAGCAGCGGAACTCCGCCCGGGCGGAGCTTGCTGGCCTTGTACCAGAAATAAAACGGCGGAAGATGCTGCCAGATCTCCAGGTTTTCCACCGGCTCATCCCGCAGCCGGCAGAGCGGGTAATCCCGCCCCCTGGCGGTAAGCGCAGGCAGCCAGGGCTTATCGAAGATCCTGCCGGCCAGGGGCGACCGGCCCGATGCAAGATCGACCGGCAGCAGGGACCGCAGCTTCCGGAAGCGGGCATCGCCGGCCAGGGTATGGGTATTGATCTCACCGGCAACGAAGGCGAGGCCGCCTCCCTGCTCGGTAACGAAATCCACCAGCGCCTCCTGGAATTCCGCGGTCACCGTCGACGGCTGGGGATCCAGCAGCAGCACGACATCGTATTCGCGCAGGGCTTCACTCGTCTGCGGCAACTCGCTGATGAGAATATCACCATCCTGGGGATACTCGGTGTCCGCGCTGCTGAGCCAGCAGGAAACCTGGATCCCATCATCACGGATTGCCAGGTTCCTCAGGAAGCGGTATTCATTGGTGGCATGGCCGGCCATGAGCAGCACCCGGCGCAGCTCGCTGGCGGCCGTCACCTCCGCGATCTGCTGGTTGTCACGCCACTCTGTCTCTGTCGCATCCCGCTCGATGCTGAGGGTATAGCGGTACTTCCCCTTCTCGGCCGGAATGTCGGTAAACCGCAGGCGTTCTTCGAGCAGCTTGTTTTTCGGAGTAAGCTTGCGGACGTCGATTCTCTTGCGGTCCCGCCCATCCTCCCTGCTGCGGTAGAGCTGGACCTTGACCTCGCGCTGGATGCCGGAGAGAACGACCTTCGCATCAATCTCGACGGGATAACCAACCTCCACAAGCGAGGGCAGGTTCAGCTCCTCTACGATGAAGTTCTTCGGCAGCTTGTCCACCCCCACCCCGACAGTGTAGACGGGAACCCTGCGGCCGAGGGAGATCGTATCGAGGGCTTTCAGCGGCGGGGTACCGGAGTTGTTTCGTCCATCGGAGAGAACGACGATCCCCGCAAGGGGAACCCCGCGGTCGAGATCCGCGACAACATCCTCAAGGGCATTACCCAGCCTGGTTTCGTTCTGGGCCGGCTCCGGTACCGATTCACTGGTGAAGGGGCTGACCTCCCGGGTCTTTGAGCCGAAAGTATAGTACCCAAGGCTGTTGTTGCGCTCGAGGCGCTCGATGAGCGAG
>JAYGDV010000556.1:0-2073 GCA_046582735.1 Planctomycetota bacterium | reverse complement strand
CGTGTGGGCGATGTAGAGGACGAAGGGCTTTTCCTTGTCACGCCCGTTCTCGAGGAAATCGATGGCCTTGTCGGTATAGAGGCGGGTCAGGCTGCCCATGTCGCGGGTCTTGCCGGCGGGTTCGTTGTCTTTGTGGAAGGCGACGCCGCCGCCATCGTTGGCTCCCAGGGTGCCGAAGTAATAATCGAAGCCCTGGGCGTTGGGCATGCGGTCGATGATGGGCTTGCGGTTGGAGACATCCCACTTGCCGATGCAGGCGGTCTGGTAGCCGGTTTTACGGATCAGCTCGGCAAAGGTGATCTCGCTGGCCGGCATTCCCCATCCCTTGCTGCGGAAGGGGTAGCGCCCTGTCAGCAGAGCCGAGCGCGAGGGTCCACAGACCGACTGGGCGTAGAAGCTGGTAAAGCGGGTTCCTTCCTTCGCCAGCTGGTCCATGCGCGGGGTCTTGTTCTTCTTGTTGCCGTAGCAGGCGAGATCCGCATAGCCCTGGTCATCCGTGAAAATAATGAGAATGTTGGGGCGCTCAGCTGCGGCGAGTTGTGCCACGCAACTGAAAAGAAGCAGGAGCGACAGTACCGGGAGGGAAAAGGCCGTTCTGGATGAGTGAGTTTGTTTCATTTGCAACTCCGGGTTTTTCTGAGGGAGGCGGGTTGCGGCCCTCCGCAACCCCCTGGTTCAGTTCCATATTAAGGTACCAGTAAAGTTACTGGAGCTTGAAGCTCTTTTCTATACACGGTTTATGTGGTTTTGGGGTGTTTTATCAGATCGGGATGGAAGAACGCGTTTCTCGACGGAACACCGGGTCATTCAGTATGATTTTCTTACGGCATGCGATGCCTTACAATCGTAGACCGGTTAACCATCAAATTTACTGCGACAGGAAGCCCAATGCCCAGATTCACAGTAGCGATCGTCTTTTTTCTGATCACCCAGGTGGCTCTTGCTGACAATTGGGGCCATTGGCGTGGGCCGACCGGCAACGGAGCGGCCACCGATGCCAGCCCGCCGACTGAATGGAGTGCAAAGAAGAACATCAAGTGGAAGGTTGCTATCCCGGGAAAGGGTTCCGGTTCGCCGGTGATCTGGGGCGACAAGGTCTTCGTCGTGACGGCGGTCAATGCTGTGGGCAAGAGCGCGTCGCCGCAGGAGGCCGGGCGCCGACCGGAGAGTAGGGGAGATTCTCAGCGCAGGCCCAGCGGTCGCAGTCGCGGAAGATTCGGCAGGTCGCGCGGCGGCTCCTTGACCACGCTTGATTTCAAAATTCTCTGTTTCGACCGCAAGAGCGGTAAGGTTCTCTGGCAGCAGTCAGCCACCAAGGCGAAGCCGCACGAGGGAACTCATTCAACCAATGGTTTCGCCTCCGGTTCTCCCTGTACCGATGGAGAGCATGTCTACGCCACCTACGGATCGCGCGGGCTTTACTGCTATACCCTCGCCGGGAAGCTGAAATGGAAACGGACCGATTTCGGTAAGCTGACCATGAGGAACGGGTTTGGAGAGGGAAGCTCGCCAACGATCGCCGGTGATCTGCTCATCGTCCCATGGGATCATGAAGGCCAGTCCTCGGTTTACGCGTTGAACAAAACCACCGGAAAGACCATCTGGCGAACCAGCCGTGATGAGCCGAGCTGCTGGGCAACTCCGCTCGTGGTCGAACACAAGGGAAAGAAGCAGGTCGTCCTGAACGGGCAGACCTGCGCCCGCGGCTATGACCTGGCAACAGGCAAGGAGCTGTGGCGCTGTAGCGGACAGACCCAGCGTCCGGTCGCCTCACCGGTGGCCGGCAACGGGCTGGTGTTCGTCGGCAGCGGGTTCCGCGGATCCTTCCTTGGCGCCTTTCGTCTCGATGGCAAGGGCGACATCGAGAAATCAAAGAGTGTCGCCTGGGTGATCGACCGCGACACCCCGGATATAGCCTCGCCGCTCTACTCTTCCGGCCGGGTCTATTTTCACAAGGGTAAGTCGGGGATGCTCTCCTGCGTGGATGCAGCCACCGGCAAGCCCCACTATACCGTCGAGAGGATCTCCGGGATCAACAGCACCTATGCCTCACCGATCGCAGCCGGTGGACAC